>JAPLJQ010000135.1 GCA_026388495.1 Deltaproteobacteria bacterium
AATTGATAAGGTATCCGCCTTCCGCCCGGCAGGCCTCCGTCATGAGAATACCGGAAGGAATCAGTCCCGTCGGATGAAACTGTAGAAATTCCGGGTCCTCGATATTCAACCCTGCCCGGTATGCGATGGACTGTCCGTCGCCATTGTGGCTCTCGGATAACTGTGTCCGCCAAAAGGCCGCTGCATGAGCCTGCCATTCGGGAACCGCGACCAGGGCATTCCCCAGTGTTCCAGAAGCATCATCTCCTCGGGCGCCTGTCGAACAAATCTGTCCACGACATCCTGATCGGCCAGAAAGTCAGATCCCTTAACGGTATCCCACGCATGAAGATCCAGGTTATCCCCATCCTCCTCCTGGAGAACAGCAGCGGAACCTCCTTCAGCACACACGGAATGGGGACGCTGGATTTGAACCTTCGATACGAGAGCCATGTTGATGGTGTCTTTGGATTTCCGGGCAATCTCTACCGCGGCGCGGAGACCGGCCAGGCCGGTTCCGAAAATCAAGACATCATGTGTAAAAACCTCTACCTCATTACTCTTTATATTTCCCATAGCTACCATCCAATTGTTTCAGGTTATAAAGTGATTACACACTCTATGCCAGGTTGTTAAGTAATTGGGGAGAGTGTTTCCACTCTCCCCTCGGAGATTATTCTCTCTTGTATTTCTTAACATTTTCACTGTAAAGATCATTTCCTCTGGTGTCATTGATGACAATGACGGGGAAATTCTCTACTTCAAGCCTGCGAACGGCCTCGGGCCCCAGGTCATCAAAGGCCGCTTTCTTTTTCTATTCTATCTCTTTATAAGGAATGGAACGCATTTATAAATTCCTACCACCTTATCCGATATCTACCAGTACCTGACCCACCGCTACTGAATCGCCGGATTTCACATAGATCGTCTTCACTTCCCCGTCAATCGGAGCGGTGAGTGGATTCTGCATTTTCATGGCTTCCAGAATGACAACCTGCTGACCAGCCTTAACCTTGTCTCCGACTTTGCAGGTGACGTCAACGATAAGGCCGGGCATGGGCGCCGCTACTGATCCTGCGCCTCCTGCTGCCGGCGCTGCTGCTGCCGCTGGTTTCGGCGCTGCTACTGCCGCTGGTTTCGGCGCTGCTGCTGCTGGTCTCGGTGCTGCGGCAACGACGGGAGCGGCTATGATGGCGCCTCCTTCAGACTCTACTTCAACGGCGTAGTACGCATCGTCCACAAAGACATTGAACTTCCTGATACCGGCTCCTTTTTCAGGAGCTACCTTTTCTGGTTTTTCCACGAGCTTCCCGGCAAGGGCCTTCTTGATCAGAGCGTCTTCATTCTTCACTTCTTCAATGGTCTTCGCTATGACTTCTTTGGGAATGGGTTCGAGACCATACTTCCACTTCAGGAATCTCAACCCGGTCTGGGGATAGATGGCATAGATCAGTGTATCGCCGGGATTCTTCGCGATATCTTTCGTTGCCTCTCTTGCCTTATCCATTTCCGGCTCTAAGGCGTCTGCAGCACGGTTTGTCATGGGGGTCTCGCCCCGCTTATACCCTTTGAGGCACATCTTCTGAATCTCTTTATCAATGGGTGCGGGAGGTGCGCCGTAAAGACCGAAACAGTAATCTTTAATCTCCCCCGAGATCATCTTGTAGCGGCCCATGAGAACATTCATGACGGCCTGGATTCCCACGATCTGACTGGTGGGGGTTACGAGGGGAGGATACCCCAGCTCTTTTCTCGTCTGGGGAAGCTCATCGTACACCTCATTGATTCTGTGAAGCGCATTGGCCTCCTTCAAATTCGCCACGAGGTTGGTCTGCATCCCGCCGGGTACCTGATGGAGCAACACGCCCGCATCGATAACCGCCATTCTTGTCGTGTCGAGGAACTGACGGTACTTCGGAGCGATCAATTCAAGGTTATTCCCGATTTCAACCATTTTCCTCAGATCCAGGCCTATATCTCTGTCCGTGCCTTCGAGGGCAACAAGGATCGGTTCGATAGCGGGCTGGGAGGAACGGAGCGCAAAGGGAGAAAGCGCCGTATCGACGATATCCACACCGGCTTCCGCCGCCTTCAGATATGCCATGGAACCCTGACCGCTGGTGTAGTGGGTATGGAGCTCTATGGGGATCTTGATGGCTGCCTTCAGGGCTTTTACCAGGTCATAGGCGTCATAGGGGGAAATCAATCCCGCCATGTCCTTGATACAGAAGGAGTCCGCCCCCATCTGTTCGATAATCTTTGCCTTTTTTATATAGAAATCGATGTCATAAACCTCGCCTCCCATGCGCCTCTCTGTGAGGGAGTAGCAGACGCTGCCCTGGATGTGCTTTCCCGCTTTCTTGATGGCCCGGAAGGGGGCTTCGAAGTTTCTTGTGTCGTTCACGGCATCGAACACCCGGAAGACATCCAGACCGCACTCGGCTGTGTACTGGACAAACTCGTCGACGACGTCGTCGGCGTAGTTTCTGTAACCAACGATGTTCTGACCGCGAAGGAGCATCATCAGTTTGGTATCGGGCAATAACTTTCTCATTGTTCTGAGACGATCCCATGGATCCTCACCTAAAAACCGTGTGGGCACGTCAAAGGTGGCGCCACCCCATACCTCCATGCAGTACCACCCGATATCATTCATCGCTTCTGCTAGGGGAATCATATCCTCCGTTCTCATTCTGGTCGCCAGCGATGACTGATGGCCATCGCGGAAAGTCGTATCCGTGATTTTCAGAGGATTTGCTGCTGTTTTCTTTTTCTTCTCTGCCATAAATAAACTCCCTTTCCTGAAATTATTATTCTTTATTGTTCAGATATTTGAAAAATTTGATTTCCTTACCACTATATTAGCAATGCGGCCTTAGCTGCCGTTGCTCAAGCTGATATAAAGATATTAATACATCCGCATCTGCCACGACCGTCGCTGCAACGTCGCGTCCATCCGTCCGGCTATCGCCCAGAGATTCACGGTTGCAAATGGCGGAGCCGCCGCCGCTGCCTGGGCCGCCATTGCTGCGGCTTCTTCTTCAAGATAGGCGCCTAACGCGGCTGAGATGGCTGCCATCACTTTTGGATCTATTGATTCCATATGAAATTTCCTTTTCTATGTCAGCTAATTCCTACATGGGAATGTTGCCGTGTTTCTTCGGTGGCCTTGTTTCCCGCTTGGACCTCAGCATATCGAGGGCCCGGATGATGTAACGACGGGTTTCGTGGGGTCGAATCACCGCATCCACATAGCCTCTGCCTGCTGCCGCATAAGGATTACAGAAGGCATCCTCGTATTCCTTGATTTTTGCTGCTCGCATGGCTTTGGGGTCTGCCGCCTCTTTAATCTCCTTTCGGAAGATGATATTGCATGCCCCTTCAGCGCCCATAACCGCCATCTCTGCCGTCGGCCAGGCGATGACCATGTCCGCACCCAGGTCGCGGCTGCACATGGCAAGAAAGGATCCGCCGTAGTCCTTCCGGGTTGCCAAAGTGATCTTCGGAACCGTTGCTTCCGAGTAGCACCACAGGAGCTTTGCACCATGACGGATGATTCCCCTCCATTCCTGGTCCGTTCCGGGCAGATAGCCGGGAACGTCTGCGATGGTAATCATGGGAATATTGAAGGCATCGCAAAAACGAATGAATTTTGTTGCCTTGTCAGAAGCGTCCACATCCAGACACCCGGCGAGCCAGGCGGGCTGGTTCGCGATGAACCCAACCGTATGACCTCCCATGCGGCCGAAAGCCACGACCATATTCCGGGCGAAGTACATATGGGGTTCCAGAAAATCGCCATTGTCACACAATGTGCCAATCAGGGTCTTCATGTCATAATTCTGTCTCGCGGAATCCGGCACGAGGGTGTCCAGATTGTAATCAAGCCGGTTCGGATCGTCCCCTGTATCCACGTAGGGCGGATCTTCCATGTTGTTGGAGGGGAGGAAACTGAGAAGTCTCTTGATTTGATTGATGTTGTCTTCATCGCTCTCACAGGCGAAGTGCGCCACACCACTCTTCGTGTTGTGGGTCATCGCTCCCCCCAGAGCCTCAAAATCAATGATTTCTCCCGTCACGGATCTGATGACATCGGGACCGGTAATAAACATGTAGCTGGAGTTCTTGGTCATGAATATCCAGTCAGTCATGGCAGGTGAGTAAACGGCTCCACCCGCTGTGGGCCCCATGATGGCGGAAATCTGAGGGATCGTGCCCGATGCGCAGGAGTTGCGGTAGAAAATCTGACCGTAACCGGCGAGGGAGTCCACCGCTTCCTGGATTCTGGCGCCGCCGGAGTCATTAAAGCCCACACAGGGAGCTCCGGTTTTTACAGCCAGATCCATAACCTTGCATATCTTCTTGGAGTGCATCTCGCCGAGCGATCCGGCTCGGGCGGTAAAATCCTGGGAAAAGGCGAATACCGTTCGGCCGTTTACCTTTCCGTATCCCGTGATGACCGCTTCCGCAGGCACTTCCACTTTGTCCATGCCAAAGTCGGTACAACGGTGGCGCATGAACAGGTCTGTTTCCACAAACGTGCCCGGGTCGTACAGCATGTTGATTCTTTCCCTTGCCGTGAGCTTGCCGCCGTCGTGCTGCTTCGCGATTGCCTTGGGCCCGCCCTGGGCCATGGCAATGGCTTCACGTCTTTCTAATTCCTGAATTTTTGGAGGTTTTTCACTCATTACTTCTCTCCTCTATTTTTATATAATTGTTATATTTTCTGACACAGTTCCACCAGAACACCATTTGTGTCTTTCGGATGGAGGAAGGCGATTTTTTTCCCGCCGGCGCCCATGCGGGGAACCTTATCGATCAGACGGATACCCTTGGCCTCCAGCTCTTTTAAAGCCTCTTCAATGTTGTCCACTAAAAATGCAACGTGCTGGACGCCTTCTCCCTTCTTTTCAATGAAGCCCGCGATGGGGCCGTCCGGGGCGGTGGACTGTAAAAGCTCCACTTCCGTATCACCTACGGGGAGAAAAGCGGTCGTCACCTTCTGTTAGGCAACGGTTTCACTGCCTTCCAGTTTCAATCCCAGTGTTGTGGAAAAAAACTTCATGGCTGCGTCAATACTGTTTACTGCAACACCGATATGGTCAACCTTTAATACTTTCATAATGACCTCCCTATATAGCTTTTTTTACATGATGGTTGTAACCCTTGAAGGTCGGAATGTTAACTATTTTCACGTCTTATTAATCTTTACTCGGTGTCAGGATAGTGTATCCTTATTTCTTTTTAGCCTTCTTGGCCAGGATTTCCTGGACGCGTTTCCCGATCTCGGCGGGGTTCTTCTCGACGGTGACACCGGCGGCTTCCAGAGCCTTGAATTTTTCATCCGCCGTGCCTTTTCCACCTGAGATGATGGCGCCGGCATGGCCCATTCTTCTCCCCGGAGGGGCGGTTCGACCGGCGATGAAAGATACGACCGGCTTGGAGACGTATGCTTTGATGAATTCAGCAGCCTCTTCTTCAGCGGTTCCACCGATCTCTCCGATCATGACAATGACTTCCGTCTGTTTGTCTTTTTCATACAGCGCCAGCATATCAACAAAACCTGAACCGGGAATGGGATCACCACCAATACCGATGGAGGTGGACTGGCCTATCCCCAGATTCGTCAGCTGCCAGATCGCTTCGTAGGTCAGGGTTCCACTTCTTGAAATCACGCCGACATTACCCTTCTTATGGATGAAGCTCGGCATAAACCCGATCTTGCCTACACCGGGGGTCGTGATTCCCGGGCAGTTGCAACCGATCATCCGGGCTTTGGATGTCTTCAGTACCTGCTTGACCTTGATCATATCCGTTACGGGAATACCTTCCGTCATGCACACAACGAGACCGATTCCTGCTTCGATAGATTCAATAATTGCATCAGCAGAGAAAGCCGCGGGCGTGTACAAGGCGGCAACATTTGCGCCCTGTTTTTCTACCGCATCGGCCACCCGGTTATATACGGGGATTCCATCAACGTCCATACCCCCTTTGCCCGGGGTGACCCCGGCGACGACTTTTGTCCCAAAATTGACCGATTCGCGGGTATGAAAAGTCCCTTCCGAACCGGTAATCCCCTGTACGACTACACGAGAGTCTTTATCTAAAAGTATTGCCATGTTCAACTCACCCTTTCTTTTTAAATTTATATGATATTGTTATTTAAGTAATGCAACAACCTTTTCAGCCGCTTCATAGAGACCATCGGCCACGGTGAATTTCAGACCCGATTCCTTAAGGAGTTTTTTGCCTTCTTCCACATTGGTTCCCTGGAGCCTGATCACCATGGGCAGTTTCATATCAATGTTTTTGGCTGCCTGGATGATACCGTTTGCCACACGATCACACCGGAGAATACCACCAAAGATATTAACCAGAATGGCTTTCACGTTGGGATCGGAGGTAAGGATCTTAAAGGCTTTTTCAATCTGATCGGGGTTGGCTCCTCCACCGACATCAAGGAAGTTTGCCGGTTCGCCACCCGCCATTTTAATGAGATCCATCGTCGTCATGGCAAGGCCTGCGCCGTTGACCATACAGGCAATATTCCCGTCTAATTTAATATAATTAACCCCTGCATTTTTAGCGATCACTTCCAGGGGATCTTCTTCATTTTCATCTCTTAACTCTTTGATGTCCGGATGGCGGAATAACCCGTCATCATCGAAATTTATCTTGGCATCGACGGCGATGAGATTTCCCTCTGCGGTGAGGACGAGGGGGTTGATTTCTACAAGAGAGGCATCCTTGTCAACAAAGAGTTCATACAGGCCCTTGGCGATGGTTGCGAACTGGGCGCTGAGCGACTTATCGGTTAATCCCAACCCGTAGGCGAGCTTTCTGGCTTCGAACGGGCTGAATCCCACGGCGGGGGGAACCGCACACTTGATAATTTTTTCAGGCGTGTTTTTTGCCACTTCTTCAATGTCCATTCCGCCGGCTTCCGATGCCATGAAAACGACGCATTCCTTGTCGCGCGCGCGATCCACCACCATACCAAGATAAAGTTCTTTCTTGATATTGGATGTTTCTTCAACCAGGACTTTCTGTACCCTAATCCCTTCCGGACCGGTCTGATGGGTAACCAACTGCATACCGAGAATTTTCTTCGCTGCCTCGTAAGCATCATCAGGTGTTTTGGCTATTTTCACACCACCACCTTTCCCTCGCCCGCCGGCATGGATCTGGGCCTTTACAATAGACACCTTGTTCAGGGATTTGGCAATTTCTCGAGCCTTTTCAGGTGAGTCTGCAACATCACCATTGGGTACCGGAACATTGTATGCCCGCAAGAGACTTTTAGCCTGATATTCGTGAATCTTCATTATTTACCTCCAATCCTTTTAGTGTTTAAAGTCTTCAAATTTATTAAATAATTAGGGTTCACAACCCTACCCTGGGAAAATAAAAGAATCCGTATGGTTCTAAGGATTTGATTTAATTTTCTCAGGTAAATTTGCGATCACGATGAAATAAAATCCAACTGCCCTTCCTTGGTTGATAAGATGCCGATGATAGTTGTGGTATACATGAATTAGTGGCGCTTCATATCACCCAAAAAGGGTTCTGTCAACTTTTTTCTGTAAATTTTTCGTAAATTTCTCCAAAGGGTGTGTTTGATCATGATTCATATGCGGCAAGTGAACAGGTGCTTATATATTAAGGAAAAAAAGGAAGATGAACAGGACGAGTATTTGTAACTTTAAAGCATTTTCAGTGGCGGGGAAATACGACTGAGACCTCATAAACAGAATCCTCTTTTTTCTATTCGTCATGAGGTCTCAGGGTGAAACAGGTTACCTTTTATATTATGAATCTCCTGGTAAAGATATTTCTTACGACTGTAAAATTAATGAGGCAACGTGTTAAAATCCCCCAATCCGTTAATCACGGTACTGATACATTTCGTATTCCGTTTTCTGTCCCAGCAAGGCATCAATCTTTCCCTGAATGTCAGCCCTTTCTTTACCGGACAACCATGTTTTCCAAGCCTCGACGCTTCCCCATGTACTGACAACCAGATACTCATCCGGTTTGTCCATATTCTTTAAAGACTCACCTGATACATAACCGGGTTGTTTGATGCTGAGCGCCCTGAGTTGCATGACGAGATCCTTTAATTCGCCTGCTTTATCCGCGGAGACCTTCCTCTTGATCAGAATTTTTACAGTCATTCTCTCACCTCCTATGTTTCGGCTTGTCAAAAATTAGTTTGTGAATTTCCTCATCCGCGTGCTTTTCTTGTGTATAGTTATTTATAAATAGATTGTCTTTTGCTGTCAAGGGTTTTGTATGTTTGAATCGAGAAATTTATGCAATATTGCAAGTGCGGATCAACCTTGTATCTTTCTCAAATTTTTTTCGTTGACTTGCCATTTTCTTTGTCGTACATCACGACGCCGTCGTAAAGGGATGCCGTCCTGAACATCGCGACAGACGCCAATTTTTTTATAAAACATCAAGACTGGCGGGTCACGGGAAACAAGATGCGGGATTAGAATGCCGTATTGGCGGGTAGCGTTCTTGTTGAAAACTGGCGTCGCATTTTTTTGAAAGCAATATGATCATGGGGGTACAGGTGAAGCACTCCGTAAATTTCATAAGGTGGTTTTCTCGTTTCCAGTGGTTGATATTCTCTCTGGTTCTTCTTTGCATCGTTGTCATCGGAGGGTGGTTTGCCACGAACTATTTAGGCGACAGGGCAAAACAGGAAATCATCAAGGATAACGAATCTGCCATATCGGTCCTGTCGGTCCACCTGACGGGTGAATTGAAAAAGCTTGAAGGCGTCGTGATGGCGCTGTCCGGATCTCCTGGGATCGCTCCTGCACTCGTTTCCCGAATGGAGCAGGATATGATGAATGCAAACGCCGCATTAGACCGGTATAATACGGCAATAGGCGCTTCCGTCAGCTATCTGATAGACAGCGCGGGGGTGACCATCGCTTCTTCCAACCGCAACGACGCCGATAGCTTTGTCGGGAAGTCCTATCGCTTCCGTCCTTATTTCATCCAGGCAATGCAGGGTCGTCCGGGTCGTTATTTTGGTCTGGGTGTTACATCTTTTAAAAGGGGTTTTTATTCAAGCTATCCCGTTAGAGACAGTAATGGATATATCATGGGCGCCGTTGCGATGAAAAAAGATCTCGACGAGGCGGAACGTCAACTGAGCAGTTATCCTTCCTGTTTTTTTGTCGATCAGCACGGCATTATTCTTCTTTCCAGCAACAAAGATATGATCTTTAAGAGTCTATGGCCGGTAAATCAGAAAACCCAGGGGATATTAATCGCCTCAAAGCAGTTCGGTGAAAAACCGTTCGAAGCGATTATGTCTCAAGAGGTTGTCGATGGAATGAATGTCGCCCTGAATGGGAATCATTATCTTGCTTCACGCAAGGTGGTTGATCCTGAGGGATGGTCACTTGTGCTCATGACGCCGACACACAGGGTGATGATATACAAGTCAATCGGCTTTGTCATGACGGTATTGATAGGCATATTGATCATGATGCCGGCTGTCGTCAGTTATAAGGCGGCCAGATCGGCAGAGATTGTCCGTGAAAGTGAAGAGAGGTTTCGCCAGGTGGCGCAAAGTTCCCGGGATTGGATCTGGGAAACGGATGGTGACGGTTATTACACTTACTCCAGCCAGATTGTAAAGGATATACTCGATTATAGTCCGGAAGAGATCCTCGGGAAGCATATTTCCGATTTCTTTGTTTCCGAGGAAAGAGGCCGGTTTGTGCCGCTATTCAAAGGGCTCTTCGATAAGAAGGATTCGTTTTACCGCATCGTTCACAGACACACCCGTCGGGACGGGCAAGAGGTTTTTTTAGAATCCACGGGATTTCCCATGGTTGATCATGAGAGCAACTTGGTCGGGTACCGGGGCATCCACCGCGATATCACGGCGCGCAGGGTGGCGGAGGAAGCGTTAAGGCGGAGCGAGGAAAAATACCGTGAGCTTGTGGAAAACGCCAACAGCATCATCCTCAGGAGAGACCATGCGGGTAATGTGACGTTCTTAAACGAATACGCGCAGAACTTTTTTGGATACACTGAAGAAGAGATCGTGGGCAGAAACATTGTCGGTACGATTGTTCCCGAAGTTGAATCGACGGGTCGCAATCTGAGGCAGATGGTTGAGGACATCGGATTGAACCCGGATCGCTACGTCAACAATATCAATGAAAATATACGCCGCAATGGTGAGCGTGTCTGGATCGCCTGGACGAATAAGCCCGTCAGGGATGAGAACGGCCGCGTCGCGTCAGTTCTGTGTATCGGTAACGATATTACGGAGCGGAAGAGGGCGGAGGAGGCGTTAAGGGAATCCCGGCAGCAACTCGCAGATATCATCAACTTCCTCCCGGATGCAACTTTCGTCATTGACAACGATAAGAAAATCGTGACCTGGAACCGGGCCATGGAAGAGATGACGGGAGTCAAGAAGGAAGATGTGATCGGGCAGGGAGATTATGTCTATACGATTCCCTTCTACGGCGAACGACAGCCCTACCTGCTGGATCTTATCGATAGCAGTGACGAAGAACTTAAGTCCAGGTATCAATATGTCCGCAGAAAGGGGAATACGCTGTTTGCGGAAACCTTTACACCCGCCCTGTACGGGGGGAAAGGGGCCTATGTCCGGGCGACGGGAGCGCCGCTCTTTGACGTTCTCGGGAACCGCGTGGGCGCCATAGAATCCATCCGTGACATCACGGACCGCAAGCGGGCGGAAGAAGCCCTGAAACGCAGTGAAAAACTGTATCGCAGCGTCATCGAAAATATTCGCGATACCTTCTACCGTGCTGATATTGAGGGTAAACTGGTAATGATGAGTCCATCGGGAGCAAAATTGTTCGGTTATGATGCTGTCGAAGGAATGATCGGCCTCGACATCGCCGAGACTTTTTACGTGAATCCTGAAGACCGTAAAAAATTGCTGTCGGCAATAAAAATACAGGGGCATGTCACGGATTATGAAATAAAGCTCAGACGCCGTGACGGCAGCCACATCGAAGCGGCAACAAGCAGTCATCAGTATGTTGATGAAAATGGAAACCCCCTTGGCATTGAAGGGGTTTTGCGTGATATTACAGAGCGGAAGCAGGCGGAGGCGTTGTACCGGACCCTGGCGGACAGTTCCCACGCCGGCGTCTACATCGTCCAGGACGGAAAGATTCAATTTGTGAACCCCCATATTATGGAATACTCGGGATATGAGGAAAAAGAATTGACAGGGAGCGAAACTATCAGCTTCGTTCACCCTGACGATCGCGAAACAGTGCGGGCAAATGCCGTCGACATGCTGAAGGGAAGGCGATCGACCCCCTATGAATTCCGCATCATTGACCGGAGAGGCAATGTCAAATGGGTCATGGAGACGGTCAGATCCATTGTGTATGAGGGGAAGCGTGCCGTTTTGGGGAACACCATGGATATCACGGAGCGGTATCAAATGGAGAGACTGCTTCGCCAGTCCCAGAAGATGGAGGCCATCGGGACGCTGGCGGGGGGCATAGCCCACGATTTCAACAACATGCTTGGGGCCATGGTGGGTTACACGGAGATGGCGCAGCTTCAGGCCCATACGGAGAAGCAGCGGTATTATCTGGATCAGGTGCTTTGCGCCTGCGACCGTGCGAAGGACTTGGTGAACCAGATTCTGGCCTTCAGCCGCCAACGGGAACATGAGATGAAGCCTGTTCTTCTTGCGTCCATAGTCAAGGAAGGGATTAAGCTTCTGCGGTCGTCCCTGCCGACGACGGTTCAGATTGAGCAGGGGATTTCCGATTCGTCCGTTGCCGTTCTTGCCGATCCGACGCAGATCCACCAGGTTCTGGTGAATCTGTGCACCAATGCCGCCCACGCCATGCGCGAGAAGGGGGGCATTCTGAGTATCGGGCTGGATCGGGAGGATGTTGATTCTTCGGGGCGGCGCCATCCCTTCGGTCTGGAAGGGGGTGAGTATGCCCGTCTGACGGTGGTGGATACGGGATGCGGGATGGATGGATTCATTGTGGAGAAGATATTTGATCCGTTTTTCACCACGAAGGGTCCCGGGGAGGGGACGGGGCTGGGTCTTTCCGTGGTGTACGGGATCGTGAAGAATTACGGCGGCGTCATTGATGTGTCGAGTGAACCTGGGAAGGGGACGACGTTCCGGGTATACCTTCCCTTGATTGAGACGAATGAGCGGGTTGAAGAGAAGGTTTCTGCGGCGGTTCCCGGCGGCGATGAGCGGATCATGTTTGTCGATGACGACCCGGCCCTGGTGGAGGTGGGGAGGATGATGCTGACATCCCTGGGATATCAGGTGACGTCCAGGACGAGCAGTGTGGACGCCCTGGAGGCGTTTCGGGTGCGGCCGTTTGATTTTGATCTGGTGATCACGGACATGACGATGCCGAACATGACGGGGATTGATCTTGCGAGGGAGGTGTTGAAGATCCGTCCGGATATTCCCATCATCCTGTGCACGGGATTCAGCGAGATAATATCGGAAGAGAAGGCGAAGGGTGTGGGCATCCGCCGGTTTGTCATGAAGCCCATCTTCAAGATGGAACTCGCGGAAGTGATACGGGAAGTTCTTAATCCATAAGACGGTGTTTGCATTGCTGTGCTGGATTCTTCAATATTATCGCCAATAATATACTTTCAGACAAGCCGGGTTATTGCAGAAGAATGATACTTATCCGTCTGTTTCTGAGATCTTTGGGATTCTCCTTAAAAAGAAGGTCCTGATCGGCATATCCGACCACTCTGGCGATTCTGCCTGGCTCGATCCCGTTTTTTTCAAGCTCTCTCCTGGCGGCGGATGCCCTTGACGTTGACAGTTCCCAGTTTGTTATCTGGGCATTCTTGAAAGGGGCCGAATCAGTGTGACCTTCCAAAACGATACGGTTCGGTTTTTCCCTGATATTCTCAGAAACCAGCCTGATGATCTGACGCGCTTTTTCCGTTGGTTCGTCGCTGCCCAGGCGAAATATCTCGCTTCCTTCATTATCGACAATCTGAATTCTAATCCCCTCTTTGGTCGTGTCAATAAAAACCTGATTTTTCATCGACTGCAATTTATCTTCAATGGCCACACGCATTATTTTTGCCAGCTCTTCCGGGGATGTTTTCGTTTCAGCTTTCATCCGGAGTTGTTCTTTCTTCGCAACCTGTCCCATATCCAATACCCCGGCTGACTTATCCAGGATGGAAGAGCCGGACTGCTGAGTATCAGACTTAAGAATATTGAAATTCTGGAAATAGTCGGCCATTGCAACCCTTCTTTCAGGCGCCACCATGGCCAGCAGCCACAACAGAAGAAAAAATGCCATCATGGCCGTTACAAAGTCTGCATAGGCCACCTTCCATGAACCACCATGATGACCTCCATGAGTTTTCTTTTTAACTTTGCGGATGATAACCTTTGAACGGTCTTCCACGATTATTTCCTCTGACGAAGGGTTTCCTCAACTTCGACGAAGGAGGGTTGAACGTTGGTGGGAACAACCCGCCTTCCGAATTCAACAGCCACCTTGGGCGCCGATCCGCCAAGGAACGCAATCAAGGCAACTTTCAGAACATTCAGATATTGCATCTTTTCATCGGTGGCGTGCTCCAGGTTTCTCCCCATCGGCCCGACAAATCCGTAACACAGCAGAACCCCTAGAAAAGTTCCCACCAGCGCTGCACCTATACTTTGTCCCAACACATCAGGCGGTTCCTTCATTTTCCCCATGGTAAGCACGATTCCCAGCACGGCGGCGACAATACCAAGCCCCGGTAGCGCATCAGCCACAAAATTAACCGCCTTGGATGGCTGCAGGATTTCTTCGTGATAGGTTTCCAGTTCCGTATCAATGAGCGCCTCCAGTTCGTGCGTCGCAATGGTTGTGGTCATAACCGTCCGCAGCGTATCCGTAATGAGGCAAATGGCACGACTATTCTTTAACATTTTCGGATAGTTGCTGAATAGGGCGCTTGTTTCCGGAGAATCTACATCGGATTCTATGGAAACAAGCCCCTGCTGTCTGATCTTATAGAAGACCCCGTTTAATAACATTAAGGCGTCAATGTAGTCCCCTTTGGAGTAGGCAGTACCCGTAAATATGCTCATAATGGACGCCATGGTGGTTTTGATAATTTTCAAAGGATTGCTGATTAAAAAGCCGCCAACGGCCGCACCGCCGATAATCAGAATCTCTACCGGTTGAAAAAGGACGGAAAGGTTTCCGTGTTCCAGCAGATAGCCTCCGATGACTGCCACGATGACAATAATAAATCCGATGATCACAAACATCGAAGGCTACCCCCTTTTCTCCCGGATGATTTCTCTTTCCCTTTCAAAAACAAAGCGAATGATCTCGTCCCGGATAAAGTCATCCATGTGGACATAACTGACCGCAATAAAATAACCATCGCCCCTCTGTTCGGATTTGACGACCTCGCCATAGATACACAGGGCAATGGGTTGATGAAATGTGAGCATGACCTTGATTTCCAGAATTTCATCGGAAGGAATCGCCTGGGGCAGCAAGAAACTCATGCCGCCGCCGCTGATGTTGACGGCCTTGAAAGGAAGTCCGAAATATCCTTCACGCTGAAGGGTTATGAGGCGAATGACGGTATCGAGCTTCGAATTCAGTATTTTCAGCCATTCATCAAGAATATGGTCATAATCTTCCCTGGCCGGAACGGGTCTGAATTCCGAAGAAGAAGCATCACCGGCAATTCTCGCCTGTATGTGATCTTTTTCTTCCCGGGCGACGATTCGATACTCAAGAGGAATATACGCCTCCACCCGCGAATATTCCCGTCTCAGATTTTTTTCTTCAATCACCTGATCCATTTTTATAGAACCCTCTCTAAAAAATTTGTCATGAATCATGCAAATGAAGTGCCATGGATACAAGACAATTCGTTTTCCCCCCTCCATTCCTTCGGCAGGGCAGGAAAACTTTCTTGAGTGGTATGTATTTTGCTATAACAAGCAGCGGATCATTTTCGTCAGGAGGCTGTTTTGAATATAATCTATTTTATTGCATTTGCCTTATTCTCAATAGCGACAATGTCCTATGCTGACAATTCTTACTATTGCGTACAGGTATTGGTGACAGGCAAGCATGAAAACGCCGTTCACATATATAAGGGACTGAAGACACATAAAGACGCCAGGATTGAGAAAATAAACAATACCTATGCGGTCCGTGTGGGGGCCTACCGAGATAGAGTGAAGGCTGATCGGCTCTTAAAGGAATTAAAAAACACGTATTCAGATGCATTTGTCAAAACGTACACCACAGACAGCAAGGCAATTGTACGGAAGACTACGCTTTCGGGGCAAAAAAAAGAGAAAAAGACCCCGGCGATCCCTCCAGAACGTCAAGAGGTAAAACATGAAAATAATCAACAGCAATCTCATCCAGCCCCCCCTGCCGACAGTAAACCGGAAATGGTCAAGGCATCCGCAGCAGGTGCGGAAGATTATTTTAGAACTGGCATGAAGTATTTTCATGAACGCAAATACGACAGCGCCGTTTGTTATCTTTCACAATATATCAGCCTTTCTCCGGGCGGCGAACAGCATGCATCCGCACTTCTCGCCATGGGCAAGAGTTTTCAGGAAATGAACCGGCCTCGCTCCGCCCTCAGGATCTTCGGCCATATAATGGAACAATACCCTGATAGTCCGGAGGCAACACTTGGTATCATCGCCATGGCGGATATCGGCGTTTCCGACCCGGCTTTAAAATATCCCATAGGGATGAAGGGCGCCGAATATTTCAGGGATCCGGTTTTTGCCTATGATACCGCCTCCGTAAAAAATGTTCCTGTGCAAATGACGGAACATATCCAATATCAAAAAGGGCGTTTTTTATGGAAAACCGGCCGTTACAAGGAATCCTGGGATGTCTATACAACCTTTCTTAAGGAAAACCCCAACAGCGCATATCGGAAGGACATCATGGTTATATTGAAGGCCGGCACGGTGGCTCTGATCGATCAATACAACCGATCAGGAGATCACATTTCGGCGGTAAACCTCTTTTTCCAGGCAAGAGAAAAAGGTGTCCTCGGCACGGAAGATATGGACACCATGTTGAAATCGGCCCTCAGTCTGGCACATATGGGATTTTTTGATGTTTCATCAAACATTCTTATTAAACTCAAAGCGAACAAAACGGATAAGACATCTGTCGATATCGATAAAGCATTGGCAGAAATCGGAAAAATTAAAATGATGGGCAATCCAGGTCAGATATCCCCGGATGCAAGATGGAATTTATTCCAATCCGGACGGGAATATCTTCGTTCAAATAATCTGCCCTTGGCTGAAAAGACGTTAACCACTTTAAAAAATGCAGGAGGTGACGCCTTCTGGCCTAAAATTACAGAGTATGCCCTTGAAGACACGAAGTGGCGTAACAAATATCGGGGATCATTGAAGGGAAAATAATATGCATATTAACGGTTTGTACTATGACGGCACATCATTACATTCATATTCTGGATAGTATGCCCATCGGTGTGATTGTAACCGACTTGAGCGGCAATATTCAAACCATAAACCGACATGCGAAATCCGTCATGAACATCATCGATGACGTCATCGATCAACAGCACATTGCAACCCTTCTGATGGACGAAGACATGGTTCTGCCCGGGAATTTAATCCATGGCGAATGTTTCAGAGAAACAATCGCATATAAAATTGAAAGAAACGGCAGGATATTGGAAATGGCCGGCGCTCCCTTAAGCGGGGGAAATGACAGGATAGCGGGATATGTCTTTACGATTAAAGACATTACTGAAATGGAAAGAAAACAAGAATTGGAAAAGAATCGGGAGAAGCATGTCGCCATAGGAGAACTTTCAGCCGATATCGCCCATGAAATCAGAAATCCCCTCGGCAGCATTGAACTTTTTGCATCTTTGCTTAAAAAGGAGTTGACGTGCAAAAAGGACATTGACCGGGTCAATCAGATCATTACCGCGGCAAGAAACGTAGAAGATAAGATCTCCAATCTGATTCTTCTTAGCAAAACCCATCAAATACCTGCGGCATGCGTGAACATCCACGACATCCTGAAAGACATCCTGCTATTTTCCGAACAGATCATCGATCAGGACACGGTGTTCTTATCGGCCCGATATGCCGACATTGAACCTATGATTGAATGTAATCACGGCATGATGAAACAGGTTTTCCAAAATCTTATTTTGAATGCCTTACAGGAGATACCCGACGGAGGCCGTCTCGACATTACGACTAAGTATGTCCCGGAAAATCACACCATTGAAATACATTTTGTCGATCGCGGCTTATTTACTCCGAACGACCTCCACGCCGGTATTTATAACCGCTTTTTCCAGACAAAGGGACGATATTCCGGTCTCGGACTTGCCCTGATGCACAATATTGTAAATATGTACAAAGGTTCCATGAGGATGGAATACGCAACTGACGTTGGCAGCGGATTTGTTCTCTCATTTCCCCTGGTAAGCGTCGAGACATTACAAATCGACTCATATAGATATCCGACCGGAGAAAAGGCAACCATCACATGAAGAAAAAAAATATCCTCATCGTTGACGATGATCACTCCATGAGGTTTGCCCTGTCAGAATCTCTCGCAAGCTGTGGTTATGAAACGGAAGCCGTTGAAAACGGATGTGAAGCATTACTTGTGTTCAAAAAAAAGAAGTTCGATCTGGTCTTGACGGATATGAGGATGCCGGGGATGACGGGAATTGACGTCCTGAGGGGCGTCAAAAAATTGTCGCCATGCATACCGGTTATTCTTGTTACGGCTTACGGTACCGTCAATACGGCAGTGGAAGCCATGAAAGAAGGGGCGGCAGAGTTTATCATGAAGCCTTTTTCTCTGGATGATCTCGAAACCATTGTCAAGAATGTCCTGAACAACTGCGAGACGGAAACGGCTCATAAACAGGAAGCGCTTCAGACTTCTCCCGGTATCATTACCAGAGACCCTAGGGTTATCGCGATTTTGGATATGCTTAGAAACATTGCAAAAAGTAAATCCAGCATTCTGATTCAGGGAGAAAGCGGTACGGGCAAGGAGTTGCTATCCAGATATGTACATCAGCACAGTAATCGAAGAAACAATCCTTATGTAGCCGTTAACTGTGCCGCTATTCCCCACAATCTTCTGGAAAGTGAAATGTTCGGTTATGAAAAAGGCGCTTTTACCGGTGCATCACAAAAGAAACTGGGGAAATTCGAGCTTGCCAACACGGGGACCTTATTACTTGATGAGGTCAGTGAAATGGACATGCATTTACAGGCAAAGCTCCTGAGAGTCATTCAGGAATCTGAAGTGGACCGCCTGGGAGGGAATGCTCCGATACCCGTTGATGTCCGGATTATCGCTACGACCAATACATATCTTGCAGCGGCGATCGAGAATAAAACATTCCGCGGAGACCTTTTCTACCGCCTCAATGTGATACCCGTCAAAATTCCGCCGCTCAGAGAGAGAAACGGTGACATTTTGTTCCTTGCCGATTATTTTCTGGATAAATTCGGAAAGGAATCAGGCGCAAAAAAAATCGTCCTCTCGGATAAGGCAGCAGCGCTTCTTAAATCATACCATTTTCCGGGTAATGTCAGAGAACTTGAAAATATCATCGAACGGGCCGTATTAATGACGCACGGAAACCATATTTCTCCGGAATATCTTTGTCTTGAAGGTCAGAATGATATTGAAACAGTTCACCGCTCCATGTCGGATTTTTTGCCGTCAAGCCATTTAACATCGGTGAATGGAATCATGACGTTGAAGGATGCAGAAAAAGCGCTCATCTGCGATACCTTAAACAGGGTCGACGGCAATAAAACAAAAGCGGCAAAGGTGCTGGGAATCAGTGTTCGCACACTCTGGAACAAGGTTCAGGAGTACAACGTAACGGAAAGTGGAAGCGATTAATCTGGTACATGCCTTGCAATGATATTTTTTTAATGGGGGAGCAATGGACGTTTTATTTAACAAGACGATTAATGTCCTTTCCGGCATGCTGGATTACCGGACAAAACGACATAAAGTCATTGTATCAAATGTCACAAACATGGACACGCCTGATTTTAAACCGTCAGACGTGACGTTTAAAAATGAATTAGGCAAGACGGGAAAACTGACCATGACGACAACGGCTCCGGGACATATTCTCCCCGGGAAAGGTTCTGCCGGCCCCGTTCAGTACGAGATCAAAACATCCGAGGAAAGCGGCAAGATAGACACGGAAATGGCCAATCTGGCGGAAAATCATCTGATGTACAACACGACCGTTGAGATGCTGGCAAGAAAGTTCAGAGGACTTAATACGGTGTTAAAGGAGACAAGATAATATGGATTTCATGACGTCTTTTAAAATTTGCGGATCCGGACTTGCTGCACAGAGAGCTAAGATGGATGTGATTACCTCCAACCTGGCAAACGTGAACTCAACGCGAACCGAGGAAGGAGGCCCTTATAAGAAAAAATCAGTCGCTTTCACTGCGGAAGCGGTTGAAAGTCCTTTTGATTCGGCTATAAAAGATGCCATTAAAACCGTAAAGATCGAAGAGGTTACGGAAGATCCAAACGCCGTCAAAATGACGTACGACCCCTCTCATCCCGACGCAGACGCAAACGGCTACGTAGCCATGCCGAATATCAACATTATGACGGAGATGGCTGATATGATTATGGCGGCTCGCGGCTATGAAGCCTGCGTCACGGCCTTTGATGCAACCAAAAGCATGACCTTGAAAACACTGGAAATGGGACGATAGTTCCTGATATGAAAAGAAGGTAAGGAAATGGATCCTATCAGAATCGCAAGCGGTGCAATCGTTCCCGATGCAGCCGCTAAAAAAACACAGGCGAATGATGCATCATTGAGCAGATTTTCAGATGCATTGCACAATGCCGTCAATGACGTTAACAGCCTTCAGCATGGCGCTGACAATGCCGTCCTGAGTGTTCAGACAGGCAATACAGGTTCTCTTCATGAAGCCATGATTGCCCTTGAAAAGGCAGATATATCGTTCCGAACCATGTTGCAGGTCAGGAATAAACTTATGGAAGCCTATCAGGAAATCATGAGGATGCAGGTATAATTTGCCATGAGCCCAATGGTGATTCTTGAAAAATTGTGGCAGGGTTTCAGTACATTATCCGCTTCGAGAAAGATGACGCTCGCCGGCGTGACCGTCCTGATTATTGCCAGCCTATCGGCCTTTGTTTACTTCACAAACCAGGAAGACTACCGTATCCTTTTTTCCAATCTTAACAGCGAAGACGCCTCAAATATTGTTACAAAACTGAAAGAAAAAAAGATCCCCTATCAGATATCCCCTTCAGACGATATCATCTCTGTTCCATCCGGAAAGGTGGCCGAACTCCGCCTGGAACTCGCGGCAGCAGGGCTTCCTCATGGAGGGGGGGTCGGTTTTGAAATCTTCGACAATAAAACCCTCGGCGCAACTGAATTTGAACAGCAACTGAATTATCGGCGCGCGCTCCAGGGGGAATTGGCCCGAACCATCAACAGCCTCGATGAAATTCAACAAAGTCGTGTACATATAGCCCTTCCGAAAGAATCTCTGTTTATCGACCAGCAAAAAAAACCCACTGCCTCGGTTACCCTTAAATTGAAAACGGGCAGGAAATTAAAACCGTCGCAGATAGAAGGAATTGGTCATCTTGTGGCAAGCAGTATTGAAGGTTTGAGTCCTGACAACGTTATGATCGTCGACAGCCAGGGCAACATGCTGTCCAAGGGCCAGGAAGAGTCAAGATTATCCCGGCTGTCGTCATCCCAGATCGACTATCAACGGAGTATCGAGAAAGACATGGGAAATCAAATCCAGACCCTGCTGGAAAATGTGGTTGGCCAGGGTAAGGCTGTCGTCAGGGTAAATGCAGACCTTGACTTCAGGATAACGGAAAAAACGGAAGAAACCTATGATCCGGAGTCACCCGTCGTCAGAAGCACCCAGAAGCAGATGGATAAAATGACCGGGCCAGTCCCTGCAGCTGCAAAAGCATCCGGAAAAGCAATCGCATCGGGAGCTGAGAAGGAAAAAACGGACGAAACCGTTAATTATGAAATAAACAAAACGATCAGCAAGACGGTGATGCCTGTAGGTGAAATCAAAAAGATTTCCATCGCCGTTCTGGTCGACGGGATTTATACAAAAGACGACAAAGGTACGGCAACCTTCCAGGAAAGACCCAAGAAAGAACTTGAATCTCTCGAAGACCTGGTTAGAAAATCATCGGGTTTTAATGCCCAGAGAGGGGATCAGGTCATCGTAACCAGCATGCCGTTTAACCGGACGGATTTGGAACAAGGCATGACGGGGCTTCCATGGCAGGATAAAATTGCATCCGCATTGCCCGTCATAAAATACGTCGTCATCCTGGTGGCGATCGTCCTTGTGTTTCTTTTCGTTATCCGGCCTCTTGTCCGGAACGTCATCACGGCTTCCAGGAGCATGGATGGAAGCATGCAGCGTCAGCTTCCATCAGAATCCGCGGTATCGGTTGAGTGGAGCGGGAAACCGCCACCCCTTGCCCTGTCGCAACTTGAGGACAAACCGCTGGGCGAAATGGACATGGCCAAGCAACTGGCCGGGGCAAATGCGAAAAAATTCGCGGAATTGTTGAGGAACTGGTTGAAATGATCAGTGAAGAAAAAGCGGCTGTAATGTTATTGTCCCTGGATGAGGATGTGGCCGCCGAGGTCATGAAGAATCTCAGTCCATCGGAGATCCGGCGTATCGGCAAATATATGAACCGTATTACCACCATTCCCTCGGACACCATGAAGGCCGTTGCCAGAGAATTCATTGTGATGGCCAGGGAAAAAGGCGGAAGCCTCTCTATTCGGAACGATATAACGAAGAAGATTGTGACCAAGGCGCTGGGGGAAAAGAACGCTCAGGAAATCCTGGAGGATGTAAGCAGCAATAAGTACATCGATAATTCGATCACGGAACAGCTAAGAGATATCGACCCCAAACTTCTCATGGAATTCACAAAAACAGAACACCCCCAGACGATTGCCCTGATTATTGCGCATCTGTCTCCGGAACAGGCGGCCATCATGCTGGAAGGGTTGTCAGGCCCCATGCAGCTTGAAATAACCAAACGGATGGCCACATTGAAAAGCGTACCGCAGGAATTTTTGGAGGATGTTGCCAGGACCCTCGAGAAGGAAATTATAACCGGCAAAGATGGGGACCAGCAGTTAGGCGGGGTTAAGGTCATGTCTGAAATCCTTAACAAAATGGCTCGTTCCTCCGAAAGCGCCATCCTGACGTCCCTTGATGAAGAAGACGCCGAATTGGCGGCAGAACTGAGGGGCCTCATGTTTACCTTCGATGACGTCTTGAAGCTTGATGATAAGAGCCTTCAGGAACTTCTGCGCGAAATATCCACCGAGGACCTGGCTAAAGCATTAAAACTGGTTGACGAAAACGCTAGAGAAAAAATCTTTAAAAACATGTCCAGACGCGGTGCGGAGATGCTGAAGGAAGACATAGAAATGATGCCTCCCATCCGGTTGTCGGATGTCGAAGCATGTCAACGGACGATTATAGATGTGACAAAGAAACTGGAATCCGAAGGGAGAATCCTCCTCCTTCGCGGCCAGGAAGAAGACGAATTTGTATAATCTCACAGGGCGCTATGTTTAATTTCAGATTGCAGACCATCCTTGATGTCAGAAAAACCATGGAAGATAAAGTCCTCTCCGAATTTTCCGAAAAGCAAAAGGAGCTTCAGAAGGAAAAAGGTGTCCTGCAGTCCATTCAGCAGCAGAAAAAAGAACTTATGGACGCATTAAGAGACATTCAGGGCAGGACGGTTAATGTTTCTGAGATCACCATGAATTCCGACAGCATGAAGAGATGCCAGAAAAAAGAATCCCTCCAGAAAGAGCGCCTGCGGGAGGCAAAAATGAAGGTTAATGCAAAAAGAGAAGAACTTCTCGAAGCCGCCAAGAAACGAAAAGTTATGGAAACCCTTAAAACCAGGCAGCTTGAAAAATATCGCTCCGACGCCGGCGTGCTTGAACGGAAGGCCGTCGACGAAATGGCGATCGCACGTCATAACAGGAGGAAACAAGAGTGAAAAGGCTTGTCATCATCTGCCAGATCGTCATTATTATCCTTTTTGTCATTAAAATTTCCTTCCTTACGGAGACGATACAGAAAACGCCCATTATGTCATTCCTCCCCCTGGATCACCTGGGTCAGGCCATCGCCCAGACACCGGCAAAGACTTCCGCCCCTGCCGCCCTCAAAGATGTCACGGATGACGGCCTCCAGAATGAAAGAAACCTCCTGGTCCTGCTGCAACAAAAACAAAAAGAACTGGATGCAAGAGAAGGCTCTTGCAAGGCCGAAGAGGAAAAGATCCTTGCCCTGAAAAAAGAAATCATGGAAAAAATTGAGGCACTCAAGGCACTGGAAACCCAGTTGTCCGGCAAACTCGAAACGGAAAAAGTAAACGAATCGAAACGGTTCAAGGATCTGGCGAAAGTTTATGAGGCGATTCCGTCCCAGAAGGCAGCGGCCATGCTTGAAAAACTGGATCTTAAAACGGCAGCGGGCATCACCATACAGATGAAGCGCGATCGCGCCGGTGCGATCTGGGGTTTCCTCCCCCCACAAAAAGCAACCGATATCACAAGAGAAATAATCAGGTCTTCTTCATCCGGCGCCGAATAACCGGAATATTTATACCTACCGTAACCAAACCCGGAATATTTTGCCGGATTCAGCCCTTTTCCGCAATCCTCCACGACACAACTATTTGTTAATACACGTTTATTTATTATGGCATAGCTATTGCTCCCTTCTCCAGACGAAGGGAATCGGATATGAAAACAACGTCAATCGATACAAAAGCTACCCCGAACCAGAAAGGCAGCATTGCCCTGCTGATAAAAGCGATAGACGGCCTTTCCACCCAGGGGGTGCACCCCTCCCAAAATACGTGCTTCGCCGGCATCCTGAACGAAAAAACAAGTCCTGCTCCGGTAATATCAGGCAAAAAGACTCTGACGACAGGGAACAGGGAAACACGTTTTGGACAAAAAAATGCATTAGAAGGGGAAAAGAATACCCCGGAAATACATCTTTCGGACGGCCATCATGAGCTTTTCACCCAAGGCATATACAATCCGGGAAAAGCCATTCCCGACGCCGTCGCCCACGAGCCGCCGCCAAGAGAAAAATCGGCGGCCATGTCTGAAACAACCGCAATCCCCGGTCACGTTTCATCGATTCCGGCCATACATAGCATTCTGCCTCAAGCGGACACCATGACGTCGCCAATCCTCATGTACACGGAAACCGCGGGCATGAACAATGTTTCCCCGGGGACGGAAGGCATCCTTAAGCAAAGGGAAACCGGATTCTTGAAACACCGGCCAGTCTCTGCCGTGACTAAACAATCTGATCAGAAAACCGAAACGGTGGTTATGAGCCCTGCAGCCGGTGGCGCATCAGGGACAAGAACAGGCGACGAAACGGAGGCGGCGCCAGAAAACCGCTCCGGCAGACCAGGTTTGGCTGAAAAGGCATTTATGAACCTCACGGATGCTCTCTCTCCGTCAAAACAGGCGGACTACAAAACTCAAACGGCATTTATAACTCCGGCAGGTGACAACGCACCGGGTTTAAAAACCGTCAGTGAAACGGGCTCGGAATCTGCAAACCCCGCCTCCATGATCGCTCCGGCAGAAAAGGCCGGCCAGAAAACGGAAACGGTTTTCATGAACCGCATAGCCGATACGCTCCGGCAGAAACATGACGGCCCGACGTCTGACGCCATCCTTACCCAGGTACGCCGGACCGTTATAACCCTTCAGGACGACGGTCAGTCCGCCGCGCCATTGAAGGAAAAGGGTACAGCATTTGAAATGCAAAAACCCCTTATTCATCCGGCTGGCGGTGGCGACAAGGAAGGTGCAACCGGACGAGGCGCCTATGATCGCGGAGACCAGGAGACGTTCCCTCTCCGGGCGGACACTCCCGGAATCCAGACCGCATCCGAAACAAAGGCGGCGGCTTCCGAAAAGTCAACCGGTCTGCGCGCCCAGGCCATCATCGACCAGATCGTGGACGCCCGGCAGACCATGGGGAATGATTTCGGACGCATCAGGATCGTCCTTGACCCACCGAATCTCGGCACCGTCGATCTTGAAATCATCGTCCGCAAGGAGCGTGTGGAGATAGTAATGACCGCCGACAACGCGAGTGTACAGCAGGCCCTGCAGTCCCGCACGGACGATGTCCGTGCCGCCTTGCAGCGGCAGGACCTGAAAATCGAAACATTCCAGGTTCTTCTGCAAGACAACGGGCCCGGCCAGCAGCAGGCCCATGGCGGCGCGATGTACGAAGAGCGCCGGGAGCGCCAGGCAAAATATCCCGCTGAAGATAGCAGCCCTGTCATAGCCGCACATCCTTCCATTGAAGGCGGCGCACCGGCAAGGGGGCTTGTCAGCATATTCGTTTAGCTGAGTAAGGAGGTAATGATGGAAACCAGCATCGCCACAGGTCTTGAAAATGTCGTCAGTAAAACCGGTACGACCACCAGCCAGGCACCCAGTACAAAGTCCCTGGGCAAGGACGATTTCATGAAACTGCTTCTGGCCCAACTGAAAAACCAGGATCCCCTGAAGCCCATGGAGGGGACTGAATTCACGGCGCAGCTTGCCCAGTTTTCGAGTCTCGAACAGTTGAGCAACCTGAATGCCGAGCTTAAGACCCAGAGCGTAAACCAGATAACGATGGGATACGCCCAGTCCGTCAATATGATCGGAAAAGAAGTCGTCGCAAATACGGGCAATACCGTAACAGTGAGCGGTTCGACCGCCGGCCTGAACTACAGTCTGGCAAAGGACGCGCAGAGCGTGACGATCAGCATTTTCGACAAGGACGGCAGGCTGGTTAAAACCTGGGACGAGACAGGCCAGAAGGCAGGCATGAACAAAGTGACATGGAACTGCTCCGGCATTGAAAAGGGCGACTATACATACCAGGTCGCCGCAAAGGATGCGCAGGGGGGAATCGTTTCTGTAGAAACAATGACCACCGGGCTGGTAACCGCCGTTAACTTCAAAAACAACCAGATTACCGCAACAGTGAATGGCCTGGAAGTTTCGCTGGGCAACATCGTGGAAGTCAAACAACCGGAAAGCAATGCTTAAATAAACCTTTGTAGACGGAGGAAACTGAATATGGGAAGTGCAATATCAATAGGGACTACGGGCCTTACGGCCAGTTCAAAGCAAATGGATGTTATCGGAAACAACCTGGCCAACTCCAACACGCTGGGCTTCAAAGCGGGCAACACCTACTTTACCAGCATGCTGAACCAGAGCCTCGCCGGATCGGGCGCCATGTCAGTGGGACAAGGGGTGGGCGTGGCCGCCATTTCAACCCAGTTCACACAGGGATCTTTTGAAAACACCGGCAATGCGACTGATATGGCGATCGACGGCAACGGCTTTTTCATGGTGAAAGACTTGGAGGGTGCTATGTATTATACCCGGGCGGGCGCCTTCCATATCAATAAGGAAGGGTATCTGGTGGATAACACCGACTACAGGGTCCAGGGGTATAACCTTTTTACTGCCACTGAATCTATCGGCACGGACTCAAATAACGTACAGCTCGCGGACGATATCTCTCTGGCAAACGTGCAGTCCGCGGCAAGTGCGTCGACGAATATCAGTATCGGCGCCAACCTTGATGAAAGCGAGACTTATGGAGAAAAATTCAACGTGACCCAGACGGTATTCGATTCAAAGGGGGCGTCGCACAATCTGTCAATCACCTTTCAGAAGACAGAGGAAAGCGGCATGTGGGGTTTTGACGCGCGCCTCGACAGCAGCGCAAGCCAAGTGACGGAACAGAGCGCCTGCGGCATAACCTTCGACTCGGACGGCGCAATTTTGAATTTGTATAAAGGTGACATTCCCGCTGCCAGCATTGTGGGGGCCAGCCTGGGAGGCGGTGCGATTGTCGGAACGACCATCAGCCGACCGGGACAGTTATACAAAGACACAACCGTCGCCACAGGTCCCGTCACATTGACCAAAGCCGCTGCATCCGGTGTGTGGAACGTGACGACAGACGGGGGCTATACGAACGCCTTGGCATGGCAGGAAGCCTCCGAAGGCGTCGAATACATGAAGGTGGATCTTGACGGAAAGGGCGGATCGGATATCGTTTTTAACCTTGGCGCCACCGCCGGAAATCTGTGGGCTGCTACTGATACCGTTAGCTTTGATGTCGGCAAGACGGACGTTGCGTCCCAGGACCTGGTCCTGACATTCGGCGACCTCGGCAACGGCGCCACCATCGGGGTTTCGGAAGGGTCCGGCGCATCCATTAAAAACAAGATCACCTGGGATCTCATCGGGGACACGGCCAAGGAGATTACGGGTTATGCCAGTACGTCCGTCGTCAAGTCTCTTAACGGTGACGGTTATTCGTCCGGCGTGCTCAAAAGTCTTTCCGTTGGCAGTGACGGCATTATCAACGGGTTCTTTACCAACGGTCAGACCTCAAATTTGGCTCAGATTGTTCTCGCCGATTTTTCGAATACTTCCGGGCTGAAGAAGGTTGGAAACTATTTCGGTGTGACAAATGACTCCGGAGAAGCCATCACAAACGCACCGGGTTCCAGAGGACTGGGGGAGATTTTGTCGAATTCCCTGGAAATATCCAATACCGATGTGGCAAAAGAATTCGTTAACATGATTACGGCTCAGCGGGCCTATCAGGCCAGCGCCCGCGTGATCACCACGGCGGATCAAATGCTCTCGGAACTCATGAACATCAAGCGGTAAGGGAACTCGATACATAGGGTCGGGAAGATGCTTCCCGGCCCTATGCCTGCCCAAGGTGAAACATGGACGTTAAGCCGCCAAACCTACAAATACCCGCAATATATGAGCGCCCCGTCCGGATACTTCCTCAAGCATCTGTTCGATCAACGCCGGTTTTCCCTGAAGATATTGTCGATTGCGTTGAAATACAGACATGGGGGCCATCACCCAGTAAGGGATATCATACCGGTTACAATCCTTCAGATAAACCCCGAAACGATAAAGGGACATTTGTCGATATATGGATTTGACGTTCATGTCAATCCTTTGACATCTCTCCTGTTCCTTTCTTTTTTCTCATTACCTGTACCCCATGGATTCTCCCGCCTGAGATTATTTTTCCTGTTGGTATATTACTTGCTGATATGTTGTCAAGTATCGTTTGAATTACTGCTGTCATTGAGGAATTTGTGGATTTTGCAACGATTATCGGAATCCTGGGTGGATTTGGTCTCGTCATCATTGCCATGGCCTCCGGAGGAGGCCTTACATGGTTCTTTGACGGGCCGTCTGCCATGATCGTATTGGGCGGCACTTTTGGCGCTGTTTTAATCAATTATCCGATTGCCGACTTGCTGGGTGTTATTAAAGTGGCTAAAAACGCTTTCCGGGGTAAAAAACAACAGGCCGATGTCGTTATCAATCAACTTGTTGAAATGTCGAAAATCTGTCGCCGTGAGGGCATCATTTCTCTTCAGAAAATGATCAAACAGACGAAAGATCCCTTCCTGGCAAAAGCCATCAATCTTGTCGTGGATGGTGTAAACCCCGCACAAATATCAGAAATTCTTGAAACGGAACTGGACTATATTGGCGAACGCCACAGGCTTGGTGCAGAGATTTTCACAACCATGGGCAAC
>JAPLJQ010000600.1 GCA_026388495.1 Deltaproteobacteria bacterium
AAACGGGAATACCAGGTATGTTACGGAATGCCGTTTTTCACACTTATTGAAGCAGATGGTTCAATAATTCCCTGTATGATGTTCTATAAAAATCAGGATTTTAGTTATGGAAACCTGTACGACAATTCATTTGCAACTATTTGGGAAGGTGAAAAGAGGAAACATATTTTGCGTCAATTGACAAAAAATACAATCGAACACTGTCGGGACGGATGCAGACTGGATGCAATAAACCGGTACCTATCAGATCTGAAAAACCCACACCCTCATGTAAATTTTATCTAAAAGATACGACTTAAAGTTTCGGGAATTTTTCCTTATAATTTTTATTGTTGCAATGACAAACTAAGAAAACGATTCAATAGTAAAATTTTACATTATATTTTGAAGGGTAAAAACTTCTAAAGATTCGGGAGAGTCATTGACGTGATAGATAGTAATTTGAGTTCAAGGATTTGCAAAACCAAGGAACTTGCAGATATCTCAAGGAGAATGCGAGGTGAGCTCGTGGAGATGTCTCATACGGCAGATGCCATGCATCTGGGTTCTTCCTTATCCTGTGTAGATATATTCGTGGCTCTCTATTATGGGGGGTGTCTCAATATTGATCCAAAAAACCCCTGCGCTGCAACACGAGATCGTGTTATTTTAAGCAAAGGTCATGCTTCGATGACCTTCTATACGGTCCTTGCCGATACAGGCTTTTTTTCCAAAGACCTGCTCAAAACATTCAATAAAACAGGGAGTCATTTGACCGAACACCCAAATCTGGGTGCATTGCCCGGAATAGAGGCAACCGCCGGCTCGCTCGGTCACGGACTTTCAATGGGTCTTGGGATGGCACTTGCAGGACGGAACAGACATTTGCCCTTCAGGGTTTTTGTCATCATGAGTGATGGCGAATGTAATGAAGGTAGTGTATGGGAAGCGGCAATGCTCGCTCCGGCGCAGAAAATTGAGAATTTGGTAGTAATAATCGATTTTAACCGCTGGCAGGCTACCGGCAGAAGTGAAGAGATAATGGCATTAAATCCCTTAAAAGAGAAGTGGGAGTCATTTGGATGGAGTGCCTATGACGTTGATGGGCACGATATCTCTTCTTTAATAAAAATTTTGTCTGCAATTCCCGATGGATCGGGAAAACCCATTGCGATCATCGCCCATACAATAAAAGGAAAAGGCGTCTCTTTCATGGAAGATGATAATAACTGGCATTACCGGATTCCTAACGCTGAAGAAGTCAAATTCGCAAAGGAAGAACTTGGGGAACTATGAGGTCTGCGTTTGCTCAGGAATTGACCGATTTGGCAGCATCCGATGAGAGAGTTATCCTACTAATCGGGGATATTGGAAATCATATGTTTGATGATTACCAGGAAAAATTTCCCTCCCGTTTTATCAATTGCGGAATCGCAGAGGCAAACATGGTAAGCATGGCTGCCGGTCTTGCGATATGCGGGATGCGCCCGTTTATTTACACATTTACTGCCTTTGATACGACACGTTGTTTCGAGCAGATCCGTGTTGATCTCTGCTACCAGAATCTTCCAGTAGTAATCATCGGGCTAGGAGGAGGGTTAACCTATGCACCGCTCGGACCAACCCATTATATCTGTGAAGATATTGCGATAATGCGATCGTTACCCAATATGACGGTTCTTTGTCCGGGAGATGCGGTTGAAGTTCGTTGTAGCATAAGGGGAGCCATGAAACAAAATGGACCGGTCTATATCCGCATTGGCAAGAAAAATGAGCCTGTCGTCCACAAGGAAACTCCGGAATTCCAGATCGGAAAAGCCATAACCTGCAAGCCGGGAAACGATGTGTGTATTATAACCACAGGTACAATTCTTCCCAATGCACTCAAAGCACGTGAATTACTTAAAGGAAAAAAAATTTCTGCCCTGGTTGTTCATTTCCATACTATTAAACCTTTTGATCTTACAACACTATCATCAGTTTTTTCACAATTTGATCTGGTAGTTACTCTTGAGGAGCATAGCCTCATCGGAGGATTGGGTAGTGCCATAGCCGAATGGTATGTTGATAATTCTGAAATAAATGTAAAATTATTACGATTGGGGACCCGTGATGAATTTTTGTATACGACAATCCACC
>JAPLJQ010000421.1 GCA_026388495.1 Deltaproteobacteria bacterium
GCCCTGAACAACCTGAAGCAGAAAATCAATGCGCAACTGGAGATCGCACTGGGGGAAAACAAGAACAAAAATCTGGCATGAAAATCGAGGGTATGCTCGTAAAATGCTAAATATAATCAAGATGTTAGAGGTTATCGCGCCGCGATATTTTCTGAAAAAACCTCCGCTGACAGGTGTACACGTTCTGAAAGCAGGGTGAATTGGAAAAGAAACTCGAAGGCCTTGACGATGCCATTTGATCTTTAATCAAACAGATTTGTCTTGTTTGACCGATCGCGGTATTTGTAATGTCAATATCAAGTTGTTTGACAAGTAAAATGTCTTAAGTAAGGGCATTTTGCTGCAAATTAGAACCATTAGCGGTTATATAAGACCGATATTAGGCGGTTTACAGTATGTTAGGCTGAAACAATAAAAACTGACCAACATATTGTTTTCTGGTATAATAGCCCATAGGAAGGTGTGCATGGAATTTGAGTGGGACACGAAAAAGGCTGCGGCAAACATCCAAAAGCACAATGTCACGTTTCAAGAAGCGGCAACAGTCTTTGGAGATCCTTTGGCTGTTACGTTTTATAACCCAGATCACTCTGTGAATGAAAACCGCTTTATCACTTTTGGGTTCTCGCTCCAGAAACGATTACTCATTGTTTCCCACACGGAACGTGGAGGCCGAACAAGAATCATAAACGCACGTCTGGTGGACCGTAACGAAAGGAAAATTTATGAAGAAGGTTAAAGAATCCGACGAACTCCGTCCGGAGTACAGGAGGGAAGATATGGGTCAGGGAATCCGAGGTAAGTATTATGAATCTTACCAAAAAGGAACTAATCTGGTACTCATCAACCCCGATGTAGCAAAGGTATTCCCTACAGAAGCCGCCGTTAATGAGGCGCTGATGTCTCTCATTAAAGTTGCACAAAAATCAACTGGCCTAACCTCGCACTCAACCGGACGCGCTAAAAAGCAGCGCGCCGGAAATTAAGGGACACTTCCCCTATTTTCATGGATGTTGATTGAATCTGAAGGGTGTCCCCAGTTTTCCCGGCGAATTCGCGCCTTTTATGCGTTGTCGCCTATGAGCAATAGGGACAAAAATCTCGTACAGATTCGCTTTCAAGGGGACCCGGAAAAGCATATTATGTGTATTAATACGGAGGTTGTCGGCGCATGAGTCCCAAAGAAACCCACGGTGAATTTTTGACAGCCACTAATTCTTGGACATGCAGACCCTGACGCCGGAAGAAAAGCAGAACTCCATCATTGCCATGAATAATCTGAAACAGACCATTGAGGATACACTGGCCTTGGCGACAGAAGAAAACCCAGGCAAAATCCTCGCATGAAAATCGAGGGTATGCTCGTAAAATGCTAAATAGATTTAATATGTTAGAGGTTATAGCGCCGCGATATTTTCTGAAAAAAACTCCGCTGACGGGTGTGCACGTTCTGAAAGCAGGGTGAATTGGGAAAGAAACGCGAAGGCCTTGACGATGCCATTTGATCTTTAATCCAGCAGATTTGTATTGTTTGACCGATCGCGGTATTTGTAATGTCAATATCAAGTTGTTTGACAAATAACATATCTTAAGTAAGGGAATTTTGCTGCAAATGAGAAATAGGGGCGAAAATTTCGTATAGATTCCCTTTCAAGCCACTGAAGAAAGAAGGAAGAACTTATCGGGAACGCCAAAAGACAAAGATATTCCTTCGTCCCTGCTATAGGAAAAAATTGAGTTAGAAGAATACATAAAAACTGTGCTATTATAACCTTGTAATAAACATTAATGAGGGGGGGAATATCTGTGAAAAACTACAAGATTATCGTCGAAAAACACCCGGATGGCTACGTTGCTTACCCATTGGGCATCAAAGGGGTCATCGTAGGCCAGGGTGACACTTATGAAGAAGCCCTGATGAATGTAAAATCTGCGATAAAATTTCATATTGAAACATTTGGCGATGATGTTATTGACATCGATCCACCTATCATTGAAGCGTTCATTGCTGAGGCAGGGGTATAAGCTTAATGGCTAAATTCCCCATTGATGCTCCCAAGCGCAGGGTTATTAAAGCATTAGAGATTTTAGGATTTCGTATTGTCCGGGAGAAAGAACATGTTGCAATGGTTCGTGAAACTCCTGATGGAATAAAAATCCCACTAACAATGCCTAACCACCCTATCATTAAATCTTCCACCCTGAGAACAATCTGTACACAAGCGGGCATATCAAGAGATGAATTCCTAAGAGCTTATAATGAGACATGATGAATTTTTCAGATAACAAAATAAGGATTTGAAGGAAAAACCGGGCAAAACCTTCGCATGAAAATCGAGGGGGTTCTCGTAAAATGCTAAATATAATCAATATGTTAGAGGTTATCGCGCCGCGATATTTTCTGAAAAAACCTCCGCTGACAGGTGTACACGTTCTGAAAGCAGTGTGAATTGGGAAAGAAACTCGAAGGCCTTGACGATGCCATTTGATCTTTAATCCAGCAGATTTGTATTGTTTGACCGATCGCGGTATTTGTAATGTCAATATCAAGTTGTTTGACAAGTAAAATGTCTTAAGTAAGGGCATTTTGCTGCAAATCAGAATCATTAACGGTTATATAAGACCAGTATTAGGCGGTCTACACTATGTTAGGCACACACATAAGGAAATGACATGAGACTCTTCGGCATACATAGCGACGGCAAATTTGGCGAATACGTACAGACACCTTTCCATGTAGATCATGAAGAGGTCGTACTCGAAGGCTGGCTTGAGACCAATCCCGACGGTATTGTCGAAGACGGAAAAATCCTTATCATCGGTCGTCAGGTCGTCACGAATTTCGGAGCCTTCATTGACCTCGTAGGCGTTGACAGGCAGGGAACGGTTGTCGTTGTCGAATTGAAGAGGAATAGGACACCGCGCGACACGCTCGCGCAGGCGCTTGAATATGCTTCCTTCGCTGCGCGTCTTGATACCGGACAGCTTGAGGGTATACTCCGCTCGTACCTCAATGACGAGTCATTGAACCTGGCAGAACACCACCGGGCATATTTTGAGCTTGGCCTTGACGAAGCCATCGCCTTCAATAAGGACCAACGGGTCGTGATTGTGGGCCAGCGGGTCACACCCGAGATAAGACAGACGGCTTCTTTTCTTCGGTCTAAGGGAATTAAGGTTACCTGTGTCGAGTTCACCTTTTTTCAAGGCGACGGCGGGACACGCCTTCTGTCGCAGGAGATTGTCGTCGGCAACGAAGCTGACAAGCCCGCCCAAGTGGCTTCGGGTTCCTTGCCAACGGTCACCGAAAGCGGATTCATGGCTTCTCTTGACGACAACGGCAAAGCAGTATTTTCCCGAATACTGGCACTCGCTAAAGACAGGTCGATGCCCATTCACTGGGGAACCAAAGGATTTTCGCTCAATATCGACCTCGACGGCAACCACGCCGCTATCTGCTATGGCTACCCGAAGGGCTCCGTGTACAAACAGTCAGTTTACACCGCCATAGCCGGACCAGGCAGCATGTCCATCAAAACCGCAGTACCTGAGGAAGTCGTCAAGGCGCTCCGGACCAAGGCACAATCAACGGGTTTGTTTAGTCCCGCAGGCCGCGAACTGAAATGTCCAATCAACAGTAGCTTCTCTGAGGCTGAAATCTCCGGTCTGCTGTCTTGGATCGAAGCTGTCGCAGAGGCGATAAGAGAATACGGTCTAAAGGAATGACTGCCGAACGACTTGATGCAGCCAATCGCCGATAAATCCGGTTCCATTAGATGATCACGAAATGGCTCCTCCATATGGGCGGTCAGTAACAACAGTAGTTGACGATATCGACAGGGATAGTGCTACGGTGTGAGGATACATGCACCGGCAGCTAAATCGAGAGCCCGCCGGTTCGTACGATAAAACTTAATCAATCTAGCGCAGGCGTCGAATGCTTCTCGCACTTTTGGAAGACTTGTCTCTAAAGGTTCTGAAACCGAAAAACCACTGACGTTCAAGCGAATTGATGCGGATTTGTACGTCTGGTGGACCGTCATGTCCGATTCCAACAACAGCCTAATATGCCCCTCTAGTTTATGGGCTACGCACCTGTCCAAGGTCAAATCCATATAGCCTCTATCACCTTTGAAAAAAATGGAAACACGGCGCGGCATTTTGGGCATATCGTGTGGACGCAAATTTATCCAGGTCGAATCCTTGGTAAGGTTTGGGGTTTTCATTTCCAGAATCGGGAACTCATGAGATGCAATATTGTACGCCTCTTCCCAAAACCTATTTGTAACTTGGTCTTCAACTTTTTTCCACGAGTTAACCCGTTTGGACGTCGATGTGGCGACAAAGTTTGAACGGTATTTTCCACGCGGTGAAGGGTCGCTACTATCAATAAATTCTGCTATCTCCTCATAGAAAACACATAGATCAAAACTAAGCGCACAGGCTTGATTCATGCGATAAAAGGTTGGTGTACATAGCACTAAATCGTAATCTACGTACTCTCCTTGGCTAATTTCATATTCTGCTCGTTGTCGATATCGTTGCTCCTGCTCCGGCTGCAGCGGCGCATCAATTTTATTCTCAACATGAATTGCATATCGTGCTTGGCCTGATGTGTCTTCATAGAGGATAACAAGGTCGGATTCACCCGTGTAGTCGGTCTTAGATACAGAGACATCAACCACGGTGGCTTGAATTCCAGCAAATTTTGTTTTTTCAAGAAACCACGCGGCGAATTCCGGTGAAACCATAAATTCTTCTGCGAGTAGCAGATCAATGTCTCTTTCGTACTTACGTCCAATAGGCATTAATGGATGCTCCAAGCCACTGCAAAGTGAATCATATTAGTGTACCAATCTCCTTATGGCATTTCGAAGGGTGTTATTATTTCCGCACGACAGATAGACAGCTTTTCGAAGATGACTTCAGAATGTAGTCCAGCACCTCATTGAGGTTTTGAAAAAGTCCGAATCCATTACCGGCATAAGCCCTGTTCCAAGGGAACAACAACCCGGCTCCCAGTGCTCCAATTTTTATCGCTTTTTCAAGCGTCGGCGGCGCATCGTCCACAACGACGTCAGCCATTGGAAAGAGAACCGTCTTGTCCAGAGAGAGATGAAGCTCATCGTAGGGAAGCCTGTGATGAGTGAGCCATCGTTCAGTCGGTTGTCTCATTTCCGGCACACGATGGCTGGCAAGGATGATATGAAAACCATGTTCCTTTAGTGATGACAGGAAGTCCCGTGATTCCGGGTAGGGTTTATGTCGGTCGCTGTCCTGATTATGGTGAATAGAGTTGATTGCAGCGATGAAATCCACTTCCGAACAGTATCCCTCCCAAGTGTCGAAGGTGAACCACTGATCGGGCGTTGGAAAATTACTGTTAATTTTTCTCAACTCCAGATAAAAATGGTCGCTGAATTGCCAGAGGGTGTTGTCTATATCAATTATCGCTATCTTGCTCAAAGTTGTTTTATTTTTTGATTTGATAAGGTATTGTTTTTTCACGGTGGGAGTATATGAAGAAGGATTTTGTGTGTCAAGAGGATTTTGACCACAGAATATGGGGTGCGGTATCAATGATGGGAGGTGTGTATCAGCTTCGCTGATTCTTCCAGGCGGTTCGAGGATACAGGGGATAGCAAAGATAATGGGGCATATCCTCTTTAGTCCTGCTGTTATTGAAGGACAGCACGGTATAATCAACGGCATGGGACACGCGCCGATGGCTGTCTTGCCTGAAATGCAACGAAAAGGAATAGGGTCTCAGAAAAATTTAATGAGGCTATTTAAACAAAAACAGCATAACGAAGTTAGTCTAACTTTTTTTCATTCCCTTGACTTGTTGTTCCATTAATGGTACACTGCCTATCATGAACATGCCCGGTCAGATTTTACGAGTATTTTTTTAGTGAGGTACACAATGCAAAACAAACAACACATCGGAAGCAATTTCGACGATTTTCTCAAAGAAGAAGGCATGTTGGCCCATGCAGAGGCGGTTGCTATTAAGAGAGTAATTGCCTATCAACTTGAAGTAGAGATGAAGCGTGCTAACGTCACCAAAATGGAAATGGCAAAAAAAATGCGAACAAGTCGGTCGTCTTTAGATCGTTTGCTTGATCCTGAAAATGCCTCGGTTTCTTTATTGACGCTGGAGCGGGCAGCGGTTGTCTTAGGCAGAAAATTGAGAATTGAGTTGGCATAATCGGGTAGCCTGGGGCCGCGGCAACGAAGGAAAAACCGGGCAAAAACCTGGCATGAAAATCGAGGGGGTGCTCGTTAACTAATTAATGATAACAATTAGTTAATGTAGTTCGCGCGGCGAACTCGTGACTTTTATACGGTGACGCCGATGAGCAATGGGGACAAAAATTTCGTACAGATCCGCTTTCAAAGGGACTCGGGAAAGCATATTATGTGTATTATGTGTTATCCAAATGAAATGATGGAGGATTAACCAAATGAATCAGAAAACTTTCTTTAATTGTGTAACTAATGGGAAAAAAGACATAATACAAGAAATTATTGATTTATTGAATCAGAATAGCATTGAATATTGTGTAATTGGAGGGCTTGCCGTCAATGCCTATGTAGAACCGGTTGTAAGCCTTGATTTAGATATCGTAGTGGTAGTTGATGGTATAGATAAACTCATCGAATCTACAAAAGATAAATTCAAAGTTGAAAAATTTCCACATAGTATTAACTTGGGAAGCAAAGATTCTGATGTAAGAATACAATTACAAACAGATAAAAGATATCAGGATTTCATTAAAAGAGCCTTGATCAAAGACCTTATGGGGTATCAAATGAATGTTGCGTTATTAGAGGATGTATTAAATGGCAAAGTTTGGGCGTATTCGGATATACAGAGACGAGGCAGCAAACGACAAAAGGATTTAGCTGATATTATGCGTATTATTGAATCATTCCCGGAATTAAAGTCAATGTTACCAGAATCAATAATCGAAAACATTAATAAAATTGCATAATAAAATGGAGGGCATACTCGTTAATTAATTATTGATAACAATAAGTTAATGTAGTTCGCGCGGCGAACTCGTGACTTTTATACGGTGCTGCCGATGAGCAATAGGCGGCAAAGCAGGCTAACGGGACATAATCAATCAATCCACCGGACGCTTGTTCCTCTCACCGGTGATCTTTGCGTTATGCTTAAAAACTTAGTGCATATCACCATACAATTATATTGCTAATCCCGCCATATTTTAGTATTGTATTTTCATGACGAAATCCAGTTTTGAATGGGATGAGAAAAAAGATAAAGAGAATCAGGCTAAGCATGGTGTCTCTTTCTCGTTAGCCCAATATGCTTTTCTTGATGCTCATCGTATTATAGCCGAGGATGTGAATCATAGAACAGAGGAAGATCGGTTTTACTGCATTGGCCGTGTCGGTGGTGGCATAATGACCGTGAGGTTTACATACCGAGGTAATGTTATCCGTATTTACGGCGCCGGATATTGGAGAAAAGGGAGGCAGATATATGAAGAACAGAATAAAATACACGAATGAACCTATGGGTGAGTTAAGCGTTGTTAAAGATTTTCTTCCGCCGCCGGACCAGTTGATCTTGAAAGATGAAAACGTCAAGGTAACGATTGCATTGAAAAAATCGAGCATTGATTTTTTTAAAAAAGAAGCAAAAAAGCAACATACCTCGTATCAAAAAATGATCAGAGAGGTAATAAGCTGGTATGCTTCACATTATAAAGATCAAAAAAGCGCCTAATGATTCACGCGTGCGGACTTCGTTCCACTGCGCCGCAAGCGTTTCCTGTATGAGAAAGGCATATTCATGGCTGAAGACAAGACCGACCTGATCAGGCAATACCGCGGCCAAATGTCGCACGAAAAGACCGCCCGTATCTTTATGAAGACGCCCCCCGATTGACCAGGTCCATGAAGCATTTGTCTTTAAAAAACGTGAGAAATATAAACCATTAAAATAAAAGGAGAATGAACAATGTCAGAAAAAGTAAAACGCGCCGTCATTTTATCTTTGGTTGCGATCTTCACAATTTTCGCCCTGACCTCTCTCTGTCCGACCGCGGTCAACGCCCACGCACCCAAGAAGGTCCTGCCGGCCTACGATGGAGCGACCAAAATGCTGAGTGTTACGGTCACCCATACGTTCTTCTCGGAAGGCCACTACATCAACAAGGTTGAGATCAAGAAAAACGGAACGGTCGTCGCTGTCCAGGAATACAAAGTCCAGCCGTCGGAAACATTTACCTATACCTACAAGGTTGATGCGGTCAGCGGCGATACCCTGGAAGTCAAGGCCTCGTGCAACAAGTTCGGTTCCACAACCGAAACAA
>JAPLJQ010000411.1 GCA_026388495.1 Deltaproteobacteria bacterium
TCCATCCCATAGGCCACCTCCTTGGCCTATGAATGATATAAAAGTGTTACCTATGTACCCAGAACAATCTGTTACCTATCTTCCCGTTCGGTCAGATCCATTCGAGTTCTGAATCGGTTAAGGGGCCGCCCGTATTGCCGGTATTCACGGTTCCTTTTGGCTCTATTAACATCACCGTGCATTCAGTCTCACAGATAGGCTTGTGCTCAATGCCTTTTGGAACTACGATCAATTCACCTTCTTTCAAATCGAATATCTTGTCACGGAAGGCCAGCTGCATCTTGCCTTCAACGACAAAAAACACCTCATCTGTTTCAGCGTGGCTGTGCCAGACAAATTCACGTTTCGCCTTCACCAGTTTAAACTGATAATCATTGAGCTCCGCAATAAGTTTGTATTTGTGCAGTTTGTTTATTAATCGAGCCTTCTCTTCAAGATTGACCACACGGATTTCCATGCCGTTGTCTCCTATGCCCAACTCCGATATCAGCCACCGCTTGAAGATCGCATAAATTCATCACGGAATGCAATCAAGATAAAATATTGTCCGTTCATCAAGATTGACGGCAGGTAAAAAGAATGATATATTTCGATAACGATATGATCATCAAAATAAACCTTGTCTGGGGAGGTTATCACTATGCCTGAAAAAAAGGGGAACGGGAAATTGGCAAAAGATACAGAGCGTGTTGTAGCTGCCTTCAAGGCCCTGTCCAATGAAACGCGGTTGAGGGTCTTCGAGCAGATTCGCATGGGGTTGGGGCAGGCGTCCCTGAATGAGGAAATGCGTCCTTGCGTCTGTAGTGTGGCCAGCAATTTTAATATCTCCCTATCCACGATTTCCCATCACATCAAGGAACTCCGTAACGCCGGCCTTGTCCGCTGCGAAAGGCAGGGACAGACGATCCTTTGACAGCCCGTGGAAGAAACCATCAGGATGATGGTGAAATATCTCACGGGTAACCGGAAGTCCTGATATCGGGTTACTCTGTTCATTAAGGACTGGTCATACATTTCTGCGCTATACCAGCATCACTCAATCTTTTTCCCTCCCTAAATAGACAATATAACAATACATATTAATGTATTATCATAATCATAGAAATATCTCTTGACAAAAGCAAATTCCTGATTATCATAGTTTTCGACAATCATAATAATATATGAAAGAATAAAGTTCTAATTTCATTCATAAGTGGGGACCGGATCAAAGGGAAGCGTCAACGGGAAACATGAAAAATAATGGAATCGAAGGAAGCCAAAGGAGGAGAATCATGTCCGTCAATCAAGAAGGGTACAGGAGTTTTGGCCATATGTGTTGTGGTCTCTGGGACCATCGTCGGAATCCGGCCGCTAAATTGAAAATAGGCATTCTGTTGATTGTCATCGGCCTCCTCTGGCTGGGTGCAAGAGGGGGGATATTCGATTTCGCCTGGCTGCAAACGGTCTATTTCTGGCCTATGATGGTCGTGCTGCTTGGCGCCTGTATGGCCTACAAGGGTTTGAAGCGGAAACATGTCATCAAAGAACAAGGCCCATTAACAAAATAATGAAGGAGGCATGAAATGGAAACAATGTTCGGTAAAATGATGGAAGGCTGCATGAAGGGTATGCCTGAAGAGGACAGGAAAAGGATGATAGAGAAGATGGTCGCGATGTGTCCCTGCGCGGGCAAGGAACTGTCCGAAGAGGACATGAAGGCAATTCGGGAAAAGATGATGGCTTTCTGTGGGAGTAAAATGGAGATGCTCTCGGCCTGCTTCAGTAAGAGTTGTTCAACGGCTGACCAGACATGCTGTGATAAATGTTTATAACCGTAGAACATTAGATGTAAATAGGACCGGTCGTCAAGGCCGGTCCTTTCTCAAAAGGAAACACAAGCAATGGAAATATCCATGAACGATTTCCATGCTAATCTCCCAGTGCTGGCTGAAAACCTGGACCGATTTTTTTCTAAGTCATCACTTTTTCACGGTGCTTATTGAATACCATTTGATAGAAAGTATGACCGTCAAAATTACCGGATGCTACATTTCAGGAAGCTTCCGCAGGCACCATAGTTATAAAATTAGCTATCAAGTCTTCTTACATTTCAATTCGAAGGCGTGAGAGGGATAAATTTGAATATACCGCTATTCCTAACAATCTCAAACCGTAAAAGTCTTTCTATGAAACGATTGATTTACATCCCTCTTTTCTTCTTGCCCTGCTGAACTTTAGGCATATCGATAGAAAATATCTGCCGGATTCCGCTTTAATACAATACTATTCCTGCATCGTCGATATTTTACTCAGGCAAACAGCAGCAAGCTTAAAGCCATAACTGCCATCCCCGCGATAAGCCCGTAAATGACCAGATGATGCTCGCCATATTCCTCTGCTGCCGGCAGCAGTTGATCGAAGGAAATGAACACCATGATACCCGCCACCACCGCAAACAGGGCGCCGAATACCAGGTCATTGAGAAAGTTTCTCAGGATGAAATAACCTATTAGCGCGCCCGCCGGCTCAGCCAGTCCCGAGAGAAATGAATAGACAAACGCCTTTTTTTTGCTGCCGGTGGCATAATAAATCGGCACTGACACGGAAATGCCCTCGGGAATATTGTGGATGGCAATGGCAACGGCAATTGACAGGCCAAGGGCTGGTTGCTGCAGGGCAGCTATAAAAGTGGCCAGTCCTTCAGGGAAATTGTGAATAGAAATAGCAAGCGCTACAAACATGCCCGTCCTCATCAATGCCGGACTTTTAAATTCTGTGCCGGTCAGATGGGGGTTTTTGTAGTCTTTCAATTCATGGGGATTCTCATATGCAGGGATGAGCTTATCTATCAAACCGATAAATACGATACCGGCAAAGAACGCGGCCACCGTGACCCAGTATCCCGCCTTATCTCCCAGCGCAGCCTGCAGCGCGACCTTCCCCTTGTAAAAGATCTCTACCAAAGACACGTAAATCATTACGCCCGCGGAAAAGCCGAGGGCAACTGACAGAAAGCGCCGATTGGGGGTCTTTGCTGCAAACGCGATGACGCTGCCGATACCGGTGGCAAGACCCGCAAAAAGCGTCAGGAAAAAGGCGAAGGTGACATGTTCCATATTGTCAATTAGTAAACCCAATTCGCGGCCCGGTACAATTTGAATTTCATCGTATAATTTTATTCTTTATTGTAAGAGTATTGAGGAACAGAGCAGCGCAGCATGACAGCTGCCCTGACGAATAATCTGATTATACTGTTTTCATGTCACTTCTGCTAGCCGTCATCGAGGGCCTCACGGAATTTTTACCGGTATCATCCACCGGCCATATGATTCTGGCGCAGTCGCTCATGCACATCCAGAACCATGAGTTCGTCAAAACCTTTGAAATTGTCATACAGCTTTGCGATTATATTGAATTGATAAGGTATTGCTTCTGACGGCTCGGAGTATAGGAGGGCTGTTTTCTCGTGTCAAGGGATATTATGGCATGATAAATTATGTGCCCATCAGATACTGATTACCCTTTGATATAAGCAACTTTTCATGACTCTGTAGAACTGTGTAGCAGGAAGTTGTCAGCACACAACACAAAACCCCGCACTCTTTTGAGACTTCGTGTCGTCGTAAATCTTTGAGAACACCTTCTTTATCGCGAGTCTCGGTTCATCCCCACTCATGTGGAGACTGTGACGCCCTTCAGTGATTGCCATAATCTGCTATTTTCCCACCCCTTCACCTTGACACTTCCTTCACGTCTGTTTATAGTGACGCCGTTTCGCTGGTAATTACCGTCATAAACTATTAATCATCAAGCATTGTTCTCCCGAATATGAAAGGATATTAATTGATGGAAAAGTCCGTTTGGGAAAAGTTGTTAAAATCGCAGAAGGAATTTTTCTGGACAGGCCGGAGCCGTGACCTCAATTTCCGTATCGACTCTTTAAATAAGCTAAAAGTTGCAATTAAGACCCACGAAAAGGAGATTCTGGAAGCCGTTTACAATGATCTGCACAAAACCGCCTTTGATGCCTATGCTACAGAAGTCGGCCTGATTTATGATGAGATTCATTTCGCTCTGAAGAATCTGCGCACCTGGGCCAAACCGGAAAAAGTGAAGACTGCTGTCTTTATCTGGCCGGCCAAAAGTTATATTCAGAAAGAGCCTTACGGAGTGACCTTGATTATTGCTCCCTGGAATTATCCATTTCAGCTACTGATGTCTCCGCTGGTCGGGGCAATTGCCGCCGGAAACACGGCAATTCTTAAACCATCGGAAGTATCGACGCATACGGCAGACGTAATTGAAAAAATAATCAACAACACCTTTCCTGAAGAATATTTGCGCGTCGTGCAAGGTGATGTTGCCCAGACGCAGGCATTATTGGAACTCCCGGTTGATTATATTTTTTTTACCGGCAGCGTCTCGGTGGGTAAAGTAATCGTCAATGCGGCTGCCCGGCATTTGACACCTTTTACTCTGGAATTGGGAGGGAAAAGCCCGGCCATCGTCTGTCCTGATGCCAATCTTCGGCACGCCGCCCAAAAAATAGCCTGGGGCAAGTTCCTCAATGCCGGACAAACCTGCATAGCCCCCGATTTTGTACTGGTTCATGACTCCATTAAGAATGATTTTCTCGCTGAGTTAAAAAAAGTAATCATTAAATTTTACGGGGAAAATCCCGCCGAACATCAGAGATATTGCCGGATCATAAATGACCGTCATTTTCAACGGCTAACCGGTCTTATCAATGCGGCTAATATTTTTTCCGGTGGTAAAATAAACCCTGCCGACCGCTATATTGAACCGACAATATTACACCCGGCCCAATGGGATGAGACCGTTATGCAGGATGAAATCTTCGGCCCGTTATTGCCGGTACTTGTTTTCTCCGAAATCAACGACATCATCCGGAAAATAAATGAACGGCCTAAACCATTAGCGCTTTATCTTTTTTCGGATGATCGGTTAATTCAAAAGCGTGTAACTGAGGAAATAGCATACGGCGGCGGCGCTATCAATAACACCATAGTTCATGTCGCATCACACTTCCTGCCTTTTGGCGGAGTGGGGCCGAGCGGTATCGGTCGCTACCATGGCAAAGCCAGCTTCGATACTTTCACCCATTTGAAAAGCATTGTGAAAAGTTCCGTCCACTTCGATATGGCTTTAGCCCACCCCGATAAAAATCCGGGGATGAAATTACTAAAGATGATTTTAAAGTGAAGCTCCCCGCGGCAAACCACGGGGCATCTTTAGCGCAGCTTGAGCTGCGCAGGCTCTTGCAAAAATCCGCAATCGCCTATGCGGATAAGGGGAACGCTCCGCTCCCCCTTATAACCCCCTCGGTAAGGCATGCATTCATCCCCGCGGCAAGCCACGGGGGATTCTGCAAAGGAGTTCGCTAAAATATATTACACGGTTTTTAACTCCTGTGAAAGTTAAACGTTTGTTAATCCTCCTCCTTCACCCCGGTCTGTGCGACAATTTTTTTATAATAATCGGTAAGTTCTTTGAATTCCCTGGTCAGATCATCTGAGTTGCGGTAAGCAATAGCCATTTCGAAATCCATCATGAATTTTTTAAATTCAGGCCCCTCCATAGCCTCTTTAAAGGCTCTGTCGAGTCTGGTGACCACTGCCTTTGGAAGGCCTTTAGGACCAACAATAGCAGTCATATGAATCATCTTAATATTGTACCCAAGTTCAATGGCTGTTGGAATCTGCGGAAAACTGGGCATGCGTGATCCCGTAAAGGAGGCAAGGAGCCTCGTTTGACCACTACGGACGTTTGATACAAAAGTGGCCGGCTGGCAAACTTCGGCTTCGATGTGCCCACCCAACAGGGCCATATCTGAAAGGGCACAACTTTTAAAAGGGACATGGATTAGCTTGAGCCCTTCCTGGAAGGCAAGAGTTTCCATGGCCAGATGATAAACTGACCCCGATCCTGAAGTCCCATATCTTATTTTCCCTGGATTGGCTTTGGCATAATTGACAAACTCCTTCAAAGTTTTCCAAGGAGAATCGTTTTTGACCATAAGGGGCACCACGGCATCTCCGTATTTCACGATGGGCGTGAAATCCTTATTGAGGTCGAAAGGGAGCTCCCGCATGTGCTGGCTTATGAAGATCCCGCCAGCAATGTGAGAAATGTTATATCCATCTGGTTTCTCTTTCTTTAAGCTCGCTAAACCTACTGATCCTGTCCCCCCTGGTTTATTTATGATCATTATGGGTTGTCCTAAAATTTTGCCGGCCTGTTCACAAAGAGCACGCATAGAAACATCCCCCGCACCGCCAGGTGCAAAACCGACGATGGCAGTAATTGGCTTATCAGGATATTCAGCCATTGCCGCAGGCGAGAGAGCCAGCATAATGGTTAAAAAAATTACCCCAATCATTTCTCTCTTCATTTTTGTATTCCCCTTTCTGTTTTCAGGAAAACCAAGAAATCGATGTTAGGAATAACATCTCCCTACCTTCGCCCTACCATTAGCAACTGTACCAGGTTTGCTCCCGAGTTGAGTAGCGAACTCCCAACAATTTCCTGTATAGGTTTGCCACTCGCTATCTGATCTAAAACTTTGAGAAGCGACTTTCTCTTATCCGCGAAAGACGCCGCTTCTTCACCTGTGAGCGAAGATAAAGTACGCATCCCGGCTCAGGATGTCGGGGGCCACGCATCTGGCCATTTTTGAACAGCCTGCAAAGAAGATTTTCCCAACAGGCTTTTGGATGCCCCTGCGGGGCGTTCCCCGGAAAGAGATATTCAGGACAACCTGCGGCTAATGACGGCCGCCGGTCTCCTTTTTCCCTTCCAGGAGTCTCCCGATGTCGCCGGCGATATTCTTCCCCGTATCTAACGCGTCTTTCCCCTTGTCGATCCCCTTGTCCAGGACGGTCTTCCCCTGGTCAACCCATTCCCTGCCCTTCTCATAGGCCTCTTTCCTTTTGTCGAACAGTTCCTTCCCCTGCTTGTAGGCCTCCTTCCCCCGATCCACAGCCTTCTCGGTCCCGGTCCGGACCTTCTGCAAGGCATCCTTGAGGCTGGCGGGTCTGGACTCCGGATGCTGGAAGTAGAACCAGCCGGCGATCGCCAAGGCAACGATGATCAAAATCAGCGCCAGTTTGATCAGGCTCTTGAACAGGAAATAGAGAATCAACAGGACGGCAAAGCAGACTGCCATCGCGATCAGCGGATGTTCGGTCACGGCGTGGACGATCCCTTCCATGGCTCACCTCCTTAAGGGTGTATGATGCCATTTTACTTGAAACGACTTTGAAATGCCATCAATCCTTTCGCCTTGACAAACGGCGAGCCGGACGATTAGATGCCGGAGAAGAAAAAGTGAGGGGAAGACAAGCTTGACGGGGAAACCGGATCATAAAAGGGGATCGGGAATGGTCAGGGTCGCCATGGCCACGCTGGGCTGCAAAGTCAACCAGTGCGAATCGGCAGGGATCGCAGAGGCGCTCGCCACCCGCGGGATGGTCCTCGTACCGTTCGAGGCGTCGGCGGACGTCTACATTATCAACACCTGCACGGTCACCGGCCGGACGGATGACCAGTCCCGCCAACTCATCCGTCGGGCGATCCGGAAAAACCCGTCGGCGGCCGTCCTCGTCACCGGCTGCTACGCCCAAAGGGCCCCGGAGGAGATCGCCCGGATCGCCGGCGTCCGATTCATCGCCGGAAACGCCGAGAAGGAACGGATTCCAGATATCCTGTCTGAAAAGACGGCAGAAGTTCCGCGGATTCTGGTCGGCGACATCCGGAAGGAAAAGGGGATCTCCCGCCTGGGGGCAACCGTCTTTCCGGAACACACCCGGGCTTTCTTGAAGATCCAGGACGGCTGCGACGCTCTTTGCAGTTACTGCATCGTCCCCCATGCACGGGGCGCAAGCCGGAGCCTCCCCCAGGAGGAGGTCCTGGAGAGGATCGCTTCGATCTCCCGCGCCGGTTACCGGGAGATCGTCCTCGCGGGGATCCACCTGGGCGCCTGGGGCCGCGATCTCCGTCCGCAGGCTGATCTTGCGACCCTCGTCCGGCGAATCGCGAACGGATGCGCCGTGGAGCGCCTCCGGCTGAGTTCGATTGAACCGCGCGAGCTGAACGGGGAAATCATCGCCCTCATCGGGACGTCCGGAATAGTCTGCCGCCATCTCCACATCCCCCTTCAGAGCGGCGACGACGGGATTCTCTCCGCGATGCGCCGGGATTACGATGCGGCCTTCTTCCGGGATCTCGTCCGGAAGCTCCACGCGATCGTCCCTGGCATCGCGATCGGGATCGACCTCATGGCGGGCTTCCCCGGCGAAACGGAGGAGGCCTTTGCAAACACGCTGCGTATGGTCGAAGCGATGCCCATCGCCTACGTTCACGTCTTTCCCTACTCCCGCCGGCCGGGCACCCCCGCCGCGACGATGGCCGGGCAAGTTTCCGAGGAGAAAAAAAAGAGACGGGCGGAACGTTTGCGGGCGGTCGGGGCGGCGAAGCGGCAGGCGTTCGCCGAGAGGTTCATCGGTACGCCGCTCCAGGTTCTCGTCGAGGGGAGAACCGATAAAAATACCGGATTCCCGATCGGATTCTCCGACAACTACATTCCCGTCGCCGTCCGCGGCGGCGTTGCCGCCAACCGGATCGTCCGGGTCTTGCCCGAAGCCTTCCGGGAGGGCCGTCTGATCGCGGAGGTCATCCTTGAATGACAATGCGATGAGATTTTTGCGTAACTTTGAAATCGGATCCCGAAAGCGCGCGTTGGAGATTTTTCGGGGCACCCTGCCCCCGCAGCGGAGTGCCCGCAATGACGATTGTTTGAGCGCGAAGCGCGAGTTTCGTCTTTGCAGCGAAGCGAGGAGGCGCAGGGTCGAAAAATGGGAAGCCTTGCCCTGCGGGCAGAGCTTCCCGGCAAGGAAAAGGAAACGGTCTGTTTATTTTATTGCGCCCCTGATCCCCGCGCACAAGGCGGGGATTGCGGGATGCGCTCCCGGTCCAGCGCGCGGAGGGATCTCGATTTCCAAAGGTCTCACAATGGCTTTATTGGACTCTTGAGAGAAGATCATGAATAAGGAACGGGTTCGAACCCTGGCAGGGTTGGAGGAACAGCTCGGCTGGCATTTCGCGGATATCGCTCTTTTGGACAACGCCCTGACGCACCGGTCGTTTGTCAATGAAAATGTCGCCCTCGCCTGCCGGGACAACGAACGGCTGGAGTTTCTGGGCGACGCCGTTCTGGAACTGATGGTCAGCGACATGCTGATACGGAAATTCCCCGACCATGCCGAGGGGCAGCTCTCCAAACTCCGGGCTTCCGCCGTCAACGAACAACAGCTCGCGGAACTGGCCCGGAGGTACGGAATCGGCGAACACCTTCTGCTCGGCAAGGGGGAAGAAGGTTCCGGCGGCCGGATGAAATCATCGCTTCTGGCGAACGCCTTCGAATCCGTCATTGCCGCCATGTACCTTGACGGCGGTTTCGACCGGACCGCTGTCTTCATCGGCCGGCTCTTCGAGCCGCTCATTGATGATGGGAAACTCTCCGCCGTTTATCGGGATTACAAAACCGCCGTTCAGGAGATGAGTCAGGTCCTCTTCCGGGATATGCCCCGCTATAGGGTAATCTCCGAAACCGGACCGGATCACGAGAAGCGCTTCGAAACGAGCCTCATGATCGGCGACCGGCTGATCGCAACGGGGTGGGGAAAGAGCAAGAAAGAGGCGGAGCAGCAGGCAGCCAAAATGGCCCTGGAAGAGCTTCGGAAGATTGAGACCATTTTGCGTTAATAAAACATGCCGTTGATCATCCCCATTTTTCTGATGAACCGGGGCTGTCCCCACCGGTGCCTCTTCTGCAACGAGCAGTTGACCGCGGGAGATCGCCCGGAGAGGATCACCGAAGCGGCATTCACCGAAACCGTCCGCACCCACCTTGCCGGCGCGGGACGGAAAAGCGGCCCCGTTCAGATCGCCTTCTACGGCGGGACTTTCACCGGGATGGTGCGGGAGGAACAGCGCCGTCTGCTCAAACTGGCCGCGCCCTTCCTCCGGGAGGGCGCGGCCGACGGCATCCGGATCTCGACGCGCCCCGACGGGATCGACGCGGAGGGCCTCGATTTTCTCCGGAGCTCCGGCGTTACGACGGTGGAGGTGGGGGCGCAATCGCTGCACGACGAGGTTCTCCTCCGTTCGCGGCGGGGACATACGGCGGATGACACCGTCCGGGCGTTAGCCCTCCTTCGGCAAAAGGGTTTCGAGACGGGGATCCATCTGATGGCCGGCCTGCCGGGGGACAGCCCCGGCCGTTTCGTCGAAACGATCGAACGGGTGATCGCCCTTCGCCCCGACATGGTCCGGATCCATCCGACGCTGGTCCTGCGGGACACCCCCCTCGCCCAGGCCTTTCGGGAAGGAAATTACCTCCCGCTTGGCCTGGCCGACGCGGTCGCTCTCTGTAAAAATGCACTCAAAGCGCTGACCGCGGCGGGGATCCCCGTCATCCGCCTCGGCCTCCAGACCACCCGGGAGCTGGAAGAACCGGGGGCCGTCGTCGCGGGGCCTTTTCACCCGGCCTTCCGGTCGCTCGTGGAAACCGCTCTCTTCCTCGAGATGGCGGCCGCCTTTTCCCCCCGCAGATACCGGCGCCGGCGGGTTGACCCTCCACTTCACCCTCTCCCCGGCCGACGTCTCCAACTTCTACGGCGCGAAGCGGGGAAACATCAAGGCCTTGCAAGAACGCTTCGGTCTCAGCGGTATTCGCGTCTTGCCCGACCCCGCCCTTCCCCGGCGGACACTCATCCTGACGCTCGGAGCGAAGCGACTGAGGACGGATTGTTCCGGGCAGATCACTTGAGATCCGATTGCAGGAAAACACCCGACATGGTATGGATTACTCCGCGAGTTGAATAGACGGGGGATGTGCCCTTTTTTAGAAAACTGAGGGGACAGATTTCAAATCTGTCCCCATCAAGGCCATCCGGCACAGGAAGGAGACATCCGTGTTCAAATCCGGTTTCATCGGCATCATCGGCAGACCCAACGTGGGGAAATCGACGCTCATCAACAGAGTCGTCGGTGAGAGGATCGCCATCACCACCCACAAACCCCAGACGACGCGGACCCGGATCATGGGAATCCGAAACCTTGCGGAGCCGCAACCGGGCCAGATGATCTTTCTCGATACCCCGGGCATCCACCGGGCGACCACCCTCCTGAACCGGGCCATGGTGGAGGCCGCGACCGGCATCTTTGAGAAGGTCGATCTTCTTCTCCTTCTCGCCGAGGCGGGCCCCGCCCCCCACCCGGACGACCGCTTCATCATCGAATCCCTCGGGAACTCACCGCTCCCCGTCATCCTCGTCATCAACAAGATCGACCTCGTAGACAAGCGGCTGCTGCTGCCCCTCATCGACGTGTTCCAGAGTTTGCGCCCCTTCCGGGAGATCCTCCCGCTCTCCGCCCTGAAAAACGAAGGTGTGGACCACCTCATCGGA
>JAPLJQ010000557.1 GCA_026388495.1 Deltaproteobacteria bacterium
TTAAGATTTCTCCCTACGGTCGAAATGACAGTAGCATGTGCATATTTATAACATGATGCACTACGATCTATATCATAGATTTCGCAATACCCATGCCGTCATTAATTTTAGTCACCTTTTCTATGATAATATATCCCCTGATACGTGTCCCTTTTATCGAGTTCCCCGTCGATGGCGTTCAATACATCCATCTTGTTTACTGCCCAGGGTGGGGCGAGAAAGATATCCCGGTAACCGTCGGCTGTCAACCGTTGAATGACCATTTCCGTCGGCAGGATTTCCAGGATATCACAGACGGTTTGAACATAATCGTCCTTTTCCATCAGAGTGATCTTCCCCTGCCCATAAAGATCTCCCATTCGGGTTCCCTTTAAGGCAAGAAGGGCGTGGATCTTGATGCCGTGAACGGGAAGCGTTGCCAGAACCCTTGCCGTTTCGATGATGTCTTCACGTGTCTCCCCGGGCAAACCGACGATGATATGGGTGCAGATATGGATATTTTTCCCCGAAGCCCTTTGCACAGCATCGAGAAAGACTTCCGCAGCATGTCCCCGATTGATTACCTGAAGGGTCTTGTTATGAATCGACTGGAGACCCAGTTCCAGCCATACGTGAAACTGTTTCGTGTTGTTTTCCAGAAGTCTGATCACATCATCCGGGATACAATCGGGGCGTGTGCCCACGGAAAGGCCGATCATATCCTCTTCGGCCAGGGCCTCATCATATAGTTGCCTTAACAGGTCAATGGGGCCGTAAGTATTCGTAAACGTCTGGAAATAGGCGATAAATTTTCCCGCATGTCTGTGTTTCCGGTAATACTCCCTGCCCTGGCGAATCTGTTCAGTCACGGAAGGGAGAGGGCCCGCCTGCCTCAGACGGGAACCCCTGCCGTCGCAGTAGATGCACCCCCCGGTGGCAACGGTTCCGTCCCGGTTCGGACAGGTGAATCCAGCATCGATGGGCAGTTTGTAAACCCTGCACCCGAAGCGGTTTCTCCAGAAGCTCTTCAGGTCATAATATCTTTTCGCATTTTTCCAGAACGCCGGTTTTGACAAAATTGTTCCTTATTTCTTGGGGAAAGACTTCACATTATTTATATTTTTAAGATCTGAATCCTGAGTCCAAAGGATGGCATTGAATTCTTGTGCTGTTGCGAGAATAAGACTGTCCGCCATTGGAAGAGCATGCTCAATACTTAGTTTTGAAGCGGCAATCACCAGTGAGGCAGTTAAAGCCACAACAGTTCCTTATTCATACTCTATCTTCCTCTCGTTTGAATTCCGTATTGATGCCCTTGAGGAATCCACGGAGTTCTTTGATATCGCGTTCCGGTATAAGCTCGATGCGTCCGGCATATTCTACAACTTCATACGTTAAGAGTGAGTTCTTTAACCTTATGATTTTCTGGAACATCCTCCATTGTCATAAGCAGGTATGCATCTTTCATGTTTTCCTCAAGTTCCTCCAGCGTTTCACCTTGAGTCATTATTTCAGGGTGTTCAATAAGTTTACCAACCCAGAACTTCTCACCTTTCCAATAAAGCATTTTTAATTTAGTCTGCATTTTTCACCTCTCATTTACATATCTTGTTTCGATTTTATATAGCAGAAAAGGATAATATTCTAAAGAAATTCATGATTCATTTTGACATAATGCGAAGGTCACCGGAAGCCGGTTTTATCGGCGATCCGGTGGAACGACTGGGTGGGTGGATGCCCGGTTACTATACCTTCCCATCAATGAGAACATGCTCTACAGTGAAGAAAGCCGAGGATGCACTCAAGTCTATGAATCTTACTTCGTCTTCAACAAACATGGCACGTAGTTTTTGACCTTCCGGTGAATTGATGGCTGCGAGAAAGTCTTCTTCCGACTGCCACCATATCTCGCCAATCCCATCATACGCATCCGACATCCCTCTGGATTTTCTGATGTTCTCGTTTAACGGTGAATCGATGGTGTGACTCTGTACGTAACGTACTGCCCTGTATGTATCTGCGAATTTCTTGAATAAGAGGCCATGATGATTTAACCAATAGTCTTGAAACTCAGCCCGCGACATATTTGGGTGGCGCTTTGCACAAAAAACAAATTTGATCATGTATTCATCTCCTTTTTATGGCCCAGACGAAAAAATCACTGGCGCGAGAAACGAGCATCCGGTGGTTTTATATGAAAATCCCCTCAACCCCCCTTTGCTAAAGGGGGCAGGGGAGGATTTTCATGTTTCGTTGTGCCCACGCCTGGGCATGGGGGTTAGTTGAAGGGTTAGGCAGGTTAACTTTTCCCCGAATCGTCACGCTCTTTGAAAACCTCTTTCGCTGCAAACAGCCCGTTAAGAGCTGAAGGAAATCCTGCATAAACAGCCATTTGCATGATAACTTCAACAACCTCTTGTCGGGTACAGCCAACGTTTAGCGCCCCATGAATATGAACCTTTAATTGAGGAACGGCATTGCCGAGTGCTGTCAATGCAGCAACAACAGCAATTTCACGAGATTTAAGATCGAGGCCGGGACGCGAATAAATGTCTCCGAATGGAAATTCGATTAGCAATCGAGCAAAGTCCGGTGCGATATCTTTCAGACTTTCAATAACTCTTTCACCAGCTTCTCCATCAACTTCTTTAAGTTTTTCCCAGCCTTGCTGGTAACGATCTTGCTTGTTCATTTCTTTCCTCCAGGTAATTGTCTAACGTTTGAACTCAACGGCAGGCAGCTGCGACATGTAGCGTAGCGAAATGGCGCGGGTGACTGTCTGCTGAAGTGTTATGTGTTATTTAATATTCCAATTGCTTCATCGACGCTGAGCACCTTCGAATATACAGCACCTAGTGCAGCCATATATGAACCATGAACGTTATTTGCAGGTATATTCCTACCCTGAAAAGTTAAATCTCTAGTTGCGCAAGCATCATGAACAATCGCGCAAGTATATCCTTTATCAAATGCAGCCCTAACTGTTGCGTCGATACACATATGCGACATCATTCCGCAAATATAAAGCTCTTTAATCTCATTGGCTTGGAGATATCCGTTTAGGGTTGTATCCCGAAAACTGTTTGGGAAATGTTTTCTGATAATAACTTCGTTTGAAAGAGGTAGAACATTCTCGTGAAAGTTTATCCCTTCGGTGTCTGGCAGAAAAAAGGTAGCACCTTTTCGTGTCGATATATGCTGAATGTGGATAACCGGTAAATCGTGATCTCTGAAATAATCCAGTAACTTTCGGGCGGCCTGACTTACCTCAATCGAACCGGCTACCTCCATTCTGCCGCCTGGAAAGTAGTCCTGTTGTATATCTATTAACACTAATGCAGTATTCACACGCCTACCTCACTATCTGGATAAACAAGCTCTTCTTTGGTCAATTCCATGTTTATGAATTCTATCGAGATTTAGTTCAAGGAATCCTATTCTTAGTGTCTCAGCAGTAATCTTTTTTCCGACATTCTTCTGACACACGAATCTTGACCTTGTGCATCCCTCTGATGGAGTTCAGGAGGTAGACGTTCGGGTTGCTGAGCACCTCTTGAACGCTTATGATTCTCTCCTGTAGCTGAACATGATCGAGCTGCCAGGCACGCTGCGTACCTGGTAGTAGTCCACATCGCACGGGGGGCGTGCACAGCACACCATCAATATCGACCGCCACATTTGCCACGGTGGACTCGGTGACCTGTCCCGCTTCGTTGAACAACAGGACATCGTCGCTTCCCGGACACATCCTGACAGCATCCTCGTAGACGCGGCGGCGGGTTGTCTTGTGGTACAGAAAAACATCTCCTGTGTCGACAGGACTCCTGGCCAGAACAACATCTCCAAAGCGCATGGATGTCGGTTCGAGGGAAGTTGCCTCGCATCGGATGCTCCCCCGGCGGGAGACAAGCAAGCGGAGCCGATGTAGCCCCGAAGACAGACCAGCCGCGACGCTCGCCAACTTATCCTGTATTTGACGGAAGTCCGCCTGGAAGCCGAAGTAATCCGCTGACTGAGCGAGACGTTTCATGTGGTACTCCAGAAGCGAATATCCGCTACGGGGAGACCACAGCATCGTTTCAAGAAGATCGAAATCACGTGTGAGGGGGCTCAGCACTCTTGTCTTCGTCAGGCACTCTTCGTACTCATCCGCTGGTTTGGAGTCCCACACGATGCCGCCCCCGACGCCGTATTCCGCACGTCCGGTTGCTTTGTGCAGCAAGACGGTACGAATGGCAACGTTGAACTGTGCACGGCGCCCGGGAGCCGCGAAGCCGATTGTGCCGGTATAGATGCGCCGAGGGGATGATTCCAACTCCGCGATGATCTCCATCGTACGGCGCTTCGGCGCGCCGGTGATGGATGCAGGAGGAAAAGTGGCCTGAAGAATCCGATCCAAAGGTTCACACGTCCGGGCACGTACGGTGGATGTCATCTGCCACACGGTCGGATACTTTTCGACTTCGAACAAGGACGGAACGTGAACGCTGTCACAAAGCGCTACGCGCCCAAGGTCATTGCGGACCATGTCCACAATCATCACGTTCTCCGCTCGTTCCTTCTCGGAGCAGATCAGGGTTGCCCGCTTTGCCAGGTCATCCTCAAACCATAATCCCCTTGCCGCTGTTCCCTTCATGGGACGCGACTCGATCCGGTTGCCATCAAGCCGTAGGAAGAGCTCCGGCGAGGCGCTGCAGACGGCCCACTCCCCCGTGTCCACGAATGCGGCGAAGGGCGCCTCCTCATCTCCAGCGATCTGGACAAACAAGTGCCAGGGGTCGACATCCGTCCTCGCCCGAAGTCGGTAGGTGAAATTGACTTGATAGGTATCTCCGTCGCGAATGAACTTACGTATTGCACGAAGGCAGCAGCGGTACTCCTCTTGCGTCACAGACGGATGCCATGGCATAGAAGTGCCTAATCCCTCGCTGTTGGGCAGCAGGGTGATCTCGTTGACCTGTTCGAACAGCCCAAACCAGAGAAGGGGGAACTCCCCATCTATCTTGGCAGGCAGAGACGGATCAAAAGCGGGGGCGGCCTCGTAGGAGATGAAACCGGCTGCATACAATCCACCTCGCTGGACCCCCTCCTCAATCTGACGAATGAGCGGTAGTACCTCCTCAATTCGACGGGTCGCCATGATCTGACAAGGTGACGTGAAGTCCAACCACTTCTTGCGTGTTTCATCGCGCAAAACAACCCGTCGTGGTGTTTGTGGGAGATCCTTTGTCATTCATTCCCTCGGCGAACGATTGAGATCAGCTAACTGATACTGTCCACTGACAATAAAGCGTATCACAGGAAAAGCGACGAGTTATCATCCATGTTTCTCGGGCAGATAATCTTCTCGAACGGGAGAGAAGACCTCAATTGCCAGAGAATTTTCCAGTATCTCTGCGTTATGATCAATATTACTTGGAATACACCAACTATCTCCTGGCCCGGCCTCAAACGTTTGCTGCCCGATTGTGAGGCTGATCCTGCCCTCTACCAAATAACCCGTTTGCTCATGAAAGTGAGAGTGTTTGGGTAATATACTGTTTGCTTCCAATCTGAATTCTGAAAAAAGAGTCTTTTCCCCATATACTAAAGTTTTAAATTTTATCCCCGGTAATACTTGTTTGTACCCACTTTCATCTACTTTGTAAAACAATGTGAGCTCCTTTCTGTTTTCATCACGGAACGTGAAAGCTTGACGTCGCGGCTTTGCCGCATCCGTTACAGCGAATTATTGGCTTAAGTGCTTCATTTATGTTATTTTTCTGTCGTTACGACGCATTCTTCGTTTTCTCCAGGCAACTATTAATGAACCCGTAAAAAGTCTAATTATGTCATTTCGAGGAGCAAAGCGACGATAAATCTTTAATTATTTCAAGATTTCTCCCTGCGGTCGAAATGACATCACGGATGTTTTACGACTTTTTACGAAGCCGTCAACGAATAATATACGAAAAGACTTGATTCACAAAATTGCGGTTTACTGTGCCAGATATTCAAGGATATATCAATATTGTTATTTTGTCATTAATGGGCCAATCGGCGCCTTTTACAAGGCGGCAGCTTTGGGGAGAAATAGAAAGTCATGTCTACGCTTAAACATGACTTAACTGTATGATATAATAAGTAAGATGATGACACCGCCGATCATTTCCATGCCAGGTTTTTGCTCGGTTTCGGCTCCCCGGATTCCCCGTTCTGAGATCCGTTTCCGTCTTCCGGCGGTGGCTACGTGACCGCGGTTAGAACAGTCTCAAGGGTGCGTTTCATATTTCCGATGGCGATGATGAAGTTTTGCTTCTCCTCCGGAGACAGGGTCTGAACGTCCAAGGTCTTGATCTTTCTCGCTGTGGCGTCCATGGCGTTGAAGTGCGCTTTGCACTTTGGTCGTTTTGACGCCCGTCGCGGTTTTTTTCTTCGTGGTCAGTGTATCCTTGTATTGCCAGTATTTTCATATATATACACTACGTGGATTCCCGACGGAGCCTGCCCTCGAAAGTACTTGTCGGGGGCGGGAA
>JAPLJQ010000346.1 GCA_026388495.1 Deltaproteobacteria bacterium
CCCTTGGTGGTATCAAAGAGCTGATCGGTCGGTTCCGAAAACTGGTTTGGCATTACAACAACGGTCGATTGACAAACCAGATCCATTTCAAACTGACGGCCTATCAAATATTATTATAGATATTTATGCGACTATGCTTAGTCAATAAGATTATTCCCTTCTCTTGACTTAAGTTCAATAATGAGCGGTAGTGAGTCTTGAAGCATAACAAGGTAATCAGGTGCCCCTATCGAACTCCTGTCGTCGAGTCTTTCGAATTTAATCTTCAGGACATTTAATATTTCCTCGAAGACTTCCTCGAATTGGGTGGCCGTACTCTTATAGAATTTCTCAACAAGCTTAACCTCAGGACAGCGACGCGCTCTTTTTAAATGTTTTCCTGCCATGCGTTTGCGGTGTACAACCTTCCAATTGCGGCAGGTATCGCGAAGCCAGTTTGCCTTTGCCTGGGGTGCTGGTTTAACCTTAGCAAACGCACGTACACGAACTTCGTCGGCTTCAGAAGAACCAAGCATCACTTTTTCAGGTGTTGTGTATCCAAGTTTGCACAAGGATAGAATTTCCCCTCTGGTAATTCTAAAATTTGAATCAATAGTGTTTAATTCGGTCATCCAAAGGACCTCATCGGGCAATCCTTCAGCAACCCGAAAACTTAGTCGACGTATAACACGCGGAAGCTTACCGATTAAATCCACCCTGGTTCCAGATTCCCGGAGTGCTTTAGGTTTATAGGCTGCAGATGTTCTCGAATCAGTTCCCGCAGTAATGATTGAAGCAAGCCCCTGTAATATCCAAACAAGGTTTCGGTTCATTTCACGAAGCATCCCGGCACTAAGCTGAGGAAGCATCTTTTCAAGCGCAGCTATCTCGGCCCCGTTTACCCACTCCAAAGTTAGCATTGCTGCATTTATCGGAGACAGATCAGCTTGCCACACGGGATCCGGGAGGTCATCACGATACACGTCTGCATTAAACAAAACTGCTGTGTCGAGAGGCCACGGTAAGAATCGTGTCGGAGATTTCCGGTTAAATATTCTAAATTCAGGGGACGAAAAACAGGCGCAGAAGAGTAGGAATGCGAGACGATGCATATCTCCACCACTGTCAGATTTAGGCAACAGCGTAACAAGCCTATCCACTTTTCTTGCAACGTAATCCAAAAGGAATACACCGGTTTCAGGCAGCAATCCGCTATAGGCAACAGCTTTTCCTATAGGGGTTGGGGTGATTCTCCCGCCCGTTGCTTGAATAAGCATCCCTTGATCCACCAATTCGTCAATAGCGTCAGATAGCATTGTGGGCCATTTCATAAAACTTACACTGTTTCTATCCTGCTCACGCAAAGCACTAAAAGTTGTACACACAAGATTTTTAATTTCATCCTTCGAGTTGCATAAGCCGGAGGCCACAAGTTGAAGGGCAAGCTGATTAAATCGGTCTGGCTGGATTCTTGGTTCAAGAGCTGGCATCATGCCGAGATTGAGATACTGCCTCGATCGAATAATATCAGCCCCACTACGGGCGATGAAAACGACACGTCCTATGTCATGTTCAAAGCCCATGCGACCAACACGGCCAGCCATATTGTGGAATTCTGCATTTTCAATCGAGACATAAACACGTTGATCCCTATCCCATCGATCCCAATTAGCAAATATAGCTGCCCCTAGTGGAAAGTTCACACCCGCCGATAACGTTGGAGTGGCAAATACAACGTCCAGCTTTCCTTGAAGCAGATATTGTTCAACGACATGTCGTTCCTCATCCGTAAGGTCAGTGCTATGAATAGCAATGCGATGAGCTACCAATCTTGCGAGCAAGCTGTTGGCGGATGTTTCGGGTAGCCCATCAAATGCAAGTGAAAGTTGTAGCTTATCGCCAGACTTCTCATATTTAGCAAGAAGCTGCTCTGCAAAATCATACGTATTTTGTTTACTACGAGTACAAAAAACAATTATGGGCACAGGCGGCTTCTTCTGCTTGAGAAAGTGATCAAGGACTGATAGCGGGTCAAGATTACAGCCTCCGGGAATAGGCAAGCCTTCCTCAATAGTATCAGGCCGCTCCGTTGTGACGGTTGCTATTCCTTTTGGAGACCAGCACTCATAGCACGTGTGCTTTTCGCGGGCATGATTAATAACAGGGATCACGTTAAGCCAGTTGGCAAGGTCTTTGGCATCCGTTGGTTCTAATACAGCCGAGAGTCCTACGAACTGTTTCCACCCAGCATTTTTTACCAATGTCAATAACATCTCTACATTTTGCCCACGGTGTTCATCACCAATGAGTTGAATCTCGTCACAGACTACAACTACTGACCTCATGTCAGACGGTATTCCAGATGCTGACAGAAGTGCAAGATACTTTTCATAAGTTGCCACTAAAAGAGGGGATCTTAAAGGTTCTGATGGAATATCACCTTCCGCATTTTCCACATGGTCGCCTGTAGCGATGACTAAAGATGAGCCAACGTTCCCCAGGAAATCCTGGAGCATGTGGGTCTTGAAATCATCGAACTTTTGCTTGGCCAGTGCTCTGTGAGTCACCAGATAAACTGTGTTGTTACCAGATTCAATGCTCCTTGCAATTGCCCATAGTGCAATGTGTGTCTTACCAGTTGATGTTGGAGCGACAATTAGAACGCTCTCACCACGACCAACTCCCGCCACAAGTGCTTCGTATTGTATGTCAGTCAATAGTGGTTTGTCTCCATCTTTAAAAATTAGTCTCGCGACTATTGAATCTGAAAGTCCGTGATTTTCTGGAAGTTTGTATTTCATGATTTTCCCCACATGCACGCCAAGACATCTTTTCTATGACCGTCTTCATTTTAAAAAAAGCAGACGGACTTATCTCAACACTTAAAATATAAATACTTTATTCTTTTACCTTTCATTCGGCCAACTGATTCATCAAACTTGACCGCCATTCCTTGTGTGTACCTCCCCTCAATGCGGCAAAGAAATCATCATAGTCCGAAGGTGTGAGAAATTTGAACGAATATTTCTGTGCAATGCCATTATTCTTGAGGGCTGCATTTAATTCCTCAAAATGCTTCTTACCGTCACGGTACTTTGCGGCATTCTTTTTGTTATCATCACCATCTTTCTTTATTTCCACCACGATTACATCATCGTCCTTCTTCAAAAAGAAATCGGGGTTGAAATTTTCCTGCCTGGTTTTTGTTCTCGCCTTTGTTTCCGGCTTGTATGAATAGGGGAAAGAGTAAAAGGATTTGTCGGGATTCTTGATGAATGAATCAATGAGACCGGCTTGATCATAAAGCTTTTTCACGAACTGATGTTCCGGGGCATATGTCACGTAAACAATACCAAGGGGCGTTTTGAATTTTTCTTCATTGATCGGGTGAAGATTGTTTCTTAGATATTGAATTTCGCCCATTCCATAACCGGCAGTCTCCAGCGCCTCAGAAATCTTTTCGTAATTTTCTCTCTGTTGCGTCAGTTTCAAAAACAGAACCTTTTGATCGCCCTTCAGCCATTCATCGCTGCCCTTAGTATAGAACATCATCCCGTCGTTTTTAAGCGACCCCTCATTGAAAGACTGAACGGGCATCGCTACCATTTGAACTCCCATAATCTCGTCGGATTTTAAACTCATCCGCGGATTTTCTTCGTGTAGATTCCGCATCGTTGGCCCAAAAGCCTGTTGCAGTTTGAGATAATTCTCCCTGCTCAAAAATGTGGCCTCCTGGCCCTTATCCTTTAGCTCCTTGACAATCATGTCTTTGATTCTTTTTTTTGACCACCTCGCCGCAATCTCCGGCTTCCCTATCTGTTTCAGATATCCGTGAAGAAAAGTTGCTGCTGATTCAATCTCATAGATCCCCTGGGTATAGATTTCAAAGCTGTATTCCCCGGATTCGACGAATTTATCGACGCTGGTGTAGCTTCTGCTCTGGGGCACAAAGCCAAAGGTCTTAGGATCTGCCGCAGGTTTATTCTTGGTTTCTGTTGTGGTCTTCACCGGCTCATAAGAAAGATTATGCAATGAAAAAGCATATTTCGACCTTGCCGGATCATATCCCCAGGAAAGCCGGTTCTCGATTTCCAGCACATCTCTATAGAGATTTTCAATCTGTGTCGTCCATCGTTCGTGATTATTGACCTTAAGAAGAACCGCTTTCGCTTTTCCCCTAAACGATTCCGGAATGCGTAACCCTCTACCCAGGACCTGGGCAATCAGCAGTTTTGAGTTGAACGCCCGATTCTCATGGGGAACCACCTGGAAGACGTTCTTTACATCCCAACCCTCGGTCAACATACTGACGGACACGATCCATTCCACAGGATTATCCAGTTCATCAACGGTTTTCAATAGCTGCATGTTTTCTTTTCTGACTTTCTCAGGTGCGCGCGCTATGATCTGCCGAACGGCTTTGCCGTCTTTCGTGCTTTCCGCAGGCACGCCGGAAGTCACCCATATGACCTTTTTCTTAGCCTCATCAAAAGTGATCTTCTCTTTATCGGCGATAAAATCGGCTATTTTTTTCCAAACCTGGACACAACTACTGATTTTTTCCGTGACCACGATGGATATGGGCTTTACATATTCACCGTAATCCTCCCAGTTTTTACGGTGATATTCGTAACTGTCCTGGAAACCTTTGTCAATTTGAAGCCCTTCCTCAAATTTGTAATCCACCTTTTTGATAACGCCGGCGTCAATGGCATCGCGAATTGAAAAACGGTACAGGATGTCGTGAAAATATTCATCGCCGATGTATGGCGTCCCGGAAAGATTGACGATATAGTGAAAACTGAAATCTCTATCCTGCAGGAAAGCAAGCCATTTTTTAGTGATGTTATCGGTGGGGCTGAATATGTGATGGGCCTCATCATTGATAACCAGCACTCTCGCCCCTTTTCCCTTGAAGCTGTCCTCAATCGACGACCCCGTCCGTTCATAGGTGGCATGGATATTTTCCACGCAGATATCGCCGTCCAAAATAGGATCATTTGAACTTTTGATTGACGGGTTTTTATGCACGGCGCCTGCATCAACAATGATTTGCTTCAGGATATGGTCACCAGCCAGCTTTTCGAATTTGTTCGTAAGACCTTCTTCGATGGTCAGGGACGGGCAGAGGACCAGCACTTTATCCACCAATCCTTCGGCTAGACAAATCTGCGCCAGGGCATAAATCACGAAGCTTTTGCCTGTTCCTGTCGCCAGATCAATGCTGCACGCCTTTTTATCCTTCAAGGGAAACTTGGACAGATAATCGGCAAGCTTGGAATATTTCTGTTTAAGTTTATTCTTTTGTTTGTAGTTCTCACTTGCCAGATCGGCAATATGCTGGTAACGCTTCGAAAAAAGGAACTTTATGACCTGGATGATCGCATCCTTTTGAAAGGCATATTCGCCCTTGCAAACCGTGGATAAAAAAGCGTCATATTTATGCACCACATCCATGACTTCCGGCGAATCGTCGTTGATAAGCAATACGAAATCGCTGTTTTTATAGGTCACTTCAGGCATTTTTTGAAAAATCCTTTCTTTTCAGGATTTGTTTTTTTTCATTTCCGTATTTATCGACAAAAATGATCATCATATTATCGGTCGCTTTTTCTTCCGGTATCCTGATATCCAGGTAATTGCAGTCTTTGACCCGTTCGGCGTATTTTGCCGTTGATGTCAGGCCTTTCCTTTTCAACTCGGCGTTAACTATCTCTTCCGCCCAATACACCGCATCGAGATCGAAGACCTTGCCATCAAAGTTGAAATCAATGAGGACCATCGAGAGGGTCTCGAAATTCTCAAAATCTTCGGGGCTGGAGGCCAGTGTGTCGGACCGGAAATCTTTGATCCTGACCACAAAATCCCGACGGTTTTGGGTTAAGAGATCAGGCTTTACAGGAGCCAGTCGGAGACACTGCGTTTCAACCAGAGGCGGTGAAATAAAATCAAAGCCCACGGCGTCGATGACCTCGTTCACATCGGTCTCGGCGCAGGGCTGGGGGAATGCCCCCAGGGATTTATTATCAATCAGACGGGCCAGAATAGAGATAGGAACTTTCAGAAAAATATATTTCGTATCGCCGAAACGGATCTCGTCCATCAGAAAAGCAAAGCTAATAACGGGGGCAATCAGATAAAATCTGTCTCCGGCTTTGCCGCCCATGACACGGTGGAGGGATTCCACATAGCCTTCGTCGAGGGTTTCGTTTTTGCAGTTGGGATAGTCCCAGATGTAGGCGCTGTCCACACCGATGTATCCGTCCACAGAGAAGCCACTGATGGTATGCCGATCTTCCCGGACTTCAAAAAGTTTCAGGACAAATTCGCGATAGGCCTGCCAGTTGAGATTGAGAATGGCTTGGTTGTCGTAGATCCCCGCGTTGAAGAGGGTGAATGCCTTGGCGACAAGAGGCTTTTCCTTGTCGGTTTTCTCTTTGGGTTCGACGAAGGTAATGACATAGGTGATATGGTCTTTAATGATGATTTTTCTGCCATCTTCATCTTCTTCGAAAGTCTTAATCCGGAATTTCTCCTCCGGGCAGATCAGAGTAAAGTCCCCCCCTTTCTGCGTCACAGACACAAGGGCATGGAGGTTTTCCAGAAAGGCGTCGTCAATCGAAAGCTCACCCCTCCTGGCCTTCTCATTGACGATAAAGAATGCTTTTGCGCTTTTCAGGTGGTCTTCAAATCCCTCCACGCGCTCGAAAATTTTCCGTTCGTCTTTTTTTACCGAGCCGACCTGCGTCGTGAGATTGAGCATCCGTTTCTGAATGGTATAGATGGCCAGCTTCCCGCAGTCCATGCCGATCCAGCGGCGGCCGAGCTTCTCCGCCACGGCCAGTGCGGTTCCGGACCCGGCAAAGGCATCGAGGACGATGTCGTTTTCGTTGGAGCAGGCTTTAATAATACGCGCCAATAATTCTTCGGGCTTTTGTGTTGGATAATTTAATCTTTCTTTTGCAACAGGATTTACAGGAGGGATATCATTCCAAACAGATTCAACAAGATCACCTTTAAGGTCTTTGAGGTATATTGTTCGGGCACCTCCTGCAGTTGGATTTACATCATCTCTATATAATTCACCCTCTTCATCAATTTTCCACCGTGACAAATATTCCTTTGAGTATTCTCTGAAAATAGGATTCCAAATACGTTGTCCTGATTTACAATAAGCAAATATTGAATCATGTTTCCTTGGAAAGTTTGCTGATGTTGACCTTTTGAATCCAAAATAATGCCAAATAATCTCATTTATGAAATTGTATTCGCCAAACACTTCATCCATTATCGATTTGATATAATGCCCTTTTTTCCAGTCAAGATGCACATATATTGAGCCGTCATCCGCAAGAATTTCCCGCATCAGAATCAGCCGTTTTCTCAAAAACTCGATAAACTGTGCGCCGATGATTTTATCCCGATAGGCTTTTTCCCTGTCCTTCATATAGTCTTTTTTTGTGGAGAAGGGAGGATCTATATAGATGAGTTTGATCTTGTTTTTCGTGCCATACTTGTCTGGTCCCCGCTGGTCTTCATAGAGGGATTTCAAGGCCATCAGGTTGTCGCCGAAGATAAGCATGTTCCGAAAGCCGTCGGGAAAGGGGTTTTCCGCGTTGAAGGCGCGTACTTCCTGGAGCGGCGCTTCCAGGGTTTCAGCAATAATGTCCTCTTTGCGTTTCTTCCCCTGGTAGACAAGCTGATACACTTTCGTCAGTTCGACAAATTCGGTATCCTCTGATGGAAACAGCTTCGATTTGTAAATTTCAGGAAGAGGCTTCCCCTCCTTCAGCAGTGCTATGATACTTTCTCTTTCTTTATTGTTCAAAACCGTCATAGTCCTCTCATTATATCAGCAAAAAACCCCGTCTCTATTGTAAAGATCGGGGTTTTGGTAATCAGTCCATCTTTCCCTCTTAATTGATGAGTTAAAGGGATGTTACAATATCGTCCTCAATATCCGCTTGAAATTGCAGCAAAAATATACCTGAATATGGAATCAGTCAAGTGGTTTTTCGTGAGATTCTGTGAAGGTGGTAATAAGATTTCTCAGTCACTGCGTTCCTTCGAAATGACAGGGGGAGGGATTGTCAGCCCAGTTCCTTCATGCTTTGCCGGTTTCGCCATGGAATCCGATCCGCCGTCGTTTTGTCTTCGGTGGCTCCATCAATTGGCGGATGGCATCAAAAACAACCTTGAATTGCACATCGTACTTGTTCTCAAGCGCATCGAGCCGTTTGGCAAGGTCTTTTAAGGTCACACTTTGTGACCTTAAAGATTCTTCTTCCTATTTCGTCTTCCGCATCGGCATATAACCGTGCATGATTTCTATGTTCCCCTTGTATTTGTCCTTGTCTTTGACAATCAATTCAAGTCTTTCCAGTTCCGTAAAGTCCCGCATGAGTGTCGCTGAGGACAGTGTAGCATATTCCTTCGCCAGAATGCCGGAGCTGGTGACAAGATCGTCGGGCGTATGCCATCTGTCCACGGGGAATTGAAGGGCAAGGGTTCGCCGCCGTTTCACAATGGCGCGTGTCTTGCCCGTGGCCTTCTTGCTGTCCAGGACATCATAGATGAATTTATGCCATGACATCTCCAGGAGATTCTTCTGAACAATATCCAGAACGCCCTTTAACCCGTCCCGGAACCCAAGAACGGCATACTTGACGAAAGCGGACAGGTCCTTTTCCCGGACGCAGAGATCGAGCCGGCGGTAATATTCTTGCCGGGTGTCGTTATAATGATTCGACATTATGTGCGAGGCCATATCGGGCAAACCTGCCCTCAGGAGGATATAGAATTCGATCAGCCGGGCCGTTCGTCCGTTACCGTCTCCGAAGGGGTGAATCATGGCGATGTATGCATGAGCGACAATCGCCTGGAGAATCTGTTCTGAAAACGATTGTTTTCCCTCTTCATAGCGGAATGACTCCTTCATCCATTCGCAGAACCGGATCATTAAGGGCACGACGTCCTCACCTGTCGGCGGCCTGTACCCGCCCACGACGACGTTGTGTCCGGACGTCCTGAACTTGCCGGGCATGCTCTGGAAGTGATCCCCCAAGTTCTTTCCCACGAAATGGTTGAATCTCTCAATCAGCTCCGGGGACAAAACAAAGGCCTTGTCTTCCGTGATGACCTCGGTACGGATCTGATTCAGGGCGTCAATGACATTCTTGACCTCTATTTGCAGATATTCCTTGCTCGGAGGAAGGTTTTTCCCTTCGTCAATACGGGCTACTTCCTCTTCGGACAGAGTGTTTCCTTCGATGGCCGTTGTCGCCCTGGCGCCTTTCCTCAAGGATACCGCCAGCCGTTGTTTTCTGTATTCCGGCTTGACCGGGGCCGCGGAAATGGCCTGAATGATGGATTCGCACTGCCCCAGCATGAAAATGGTCTCCTCATCAAGATGCCAGTTCTTCTGAAATAAAATATGCGGATATTCTTGCATAGTATTTACCCCTTATATGTTCCTTGCATGATAGAGCTTTTGCAAATTCCATATAGTATTTGGTGACATATTTGTCAAGAAAAAATCAGGCAATTTGAAAGCCTTTCAAATTACTTTCCATCGAATAAAAAACAATTCGTTTCTTTCAAGCTTTTGCTGCAAGCGGGCTTCAATGTCTTCGATGAGATTTTCCTTCCTGACGTCAACTTCGTCCTGTGCCTAATAGATGATCTATGATGACTTCTAACCGCTTGGCAAGAGCCTCCAGTGTTACCGAAATTGCATAGGTAGATGAATGGAATCAGTCAAGTCATTTTTCGTGATTCAAAGGACTGGATTCCCGCCTTCGCGGGAATGACCGGCGGTGGTTGGATGCCAGATCAAGTCCGGCATGAAAGGGGGGAAGAGGTCATTCCCTGATCTGACAATATCTGCAAGATAAAATATGATTTTTTATGCGCGCCGGTATTTCTCGTCCAAAAGCCGGTTGATGCTTTCCATGACAATGTCGGTCACCTGCTCGAATTGACGCTTGTATTTCTGCTGCGATTCTTTGGAAAACAGCGTGAATGGTTCCTCAATCTTGAATTCTTTCAACTGGTTATCCAGAGACAGGGGTTCTCCCACCCGGTAGGTAATCCAGCCGCTCTTTGCAAACGGGAGGCTCCCCGTATAGACGGCGTCGGAGTTATTGCAGCCGACGGGAATGATCTTTTTCCCGGTATGGAGGGCAAGCTGCGCAAGCCCCGTTTTTCCCTCGCCCAGTTTCGTGCCCCGTGTTCCTTCCGGGAAAATAATGAGATTCAGATCCTTTTCATACAGAGCTATCCGGCTCAATTCCGCCACCCGCTCCATGACCATATCGTAGTAGTCGCGCACGAAATCGACGAAATTTTCTCCCATTTCATGAAGCGCATCCGCAGCGGCTTTGGGCCAGGCGGAGACCCCGTCGTACATACCGTCAACAACATCCTTAACGTCCCTGTACACATTACGATCCAGCCGCCGCTTGAATTTCTTCTTGTAAAATTCCTCTATCAGATAACCCATGGAGGGCACGGGAATAAGATTGCACAGGTCAAGCCCTTTGGCCAGCACGGCATTACCATAATACTTGCCCTTCACCCAGACCGTTGTGTAGGGGAAACATTTCATGTGCCACATCTTGTATTGAAACGGCCAGTAGTTGAAGCGGTCCGTATGATTCATGGCGAAGATGACGTTTTCATCCAGGGGAATGCGTTCGACGTTCTCAATCCGGATATCCACATCGGCAAAAATGCGGTAATTGGTGTGCAAAATACATGCTGCCACGAATTGCTGTCCCAGGGGTTTGGTCACCAGCCTGATTCTTTTCATGTACTCAAGATCAACCATCATGGGTGCGGATTCCTTAGTGCCGTGGTTCATAAATTCGGTTACGTATTGTCATTTCGAACGAAGTGAGAAATCTTAATGGATATGAGACGGTAATAGATATCTCCCTTCGGTCGATATGACACAGAATTTACAAAATGAAGTACTTAGCCGTTCTTTATGTTTTTTAGAAAAATGGGCGCTGTCCCCATTTATTTTGTAAGGAGGCTTCTGACCCGATCAAGTTCCTGGGGGGTATCAACTTCCACGGAGTCATACAATGTCTCAACAACCTTGATTCGATAGCCATGCTCTAGGGCCCTCAGTTGCTCAAGGGCTTCCAGTTTTTCAAGAATCCCCGCGGGCAGCCGGGTGAAGGTATGGAGAAAGTCCTTCCTGTAGGCATAGATGCCGTGGTGTTTATAGTAGGAAACTTTCTGGCCTTTATCGCGAACGAACGGAATGGTCGCCCGGGAAAAATAGATGGCAAAATGGTTGTGGTCAAAGACGGTCTTTACCGCATTCGGGTGTGTGATTTCCTCTTCTCTCACGATTTTATAAATCAGTGTGGACATGGGGACGGTTGGATCATCAATGAGCGGCCTTACAACCTCTTCTATCTGGACAGGTTCAAACAGGGGCTGATCTCCCTGAATATTCACGACAATATCCGAATCCTCAAGGTCGAGTACGGAAACGGCCTCGGCGATCCGGTCCGTTCCTGACAGATGCTCCGTGGATGTCATGACGGCATGGCCGCCGAATTTCCGGACAGCAGAAAAGATCCGCTCATCATCCGTGGCCACCGCGGCGTAGGAGACGATCTTAGCCTTCAATACCCGGTCATAGACATGCTGGATCATGGGCTTGCCGCACAAATCCGCGAGGGGCTTTCCGGGAAAGCGCGAGGATTCATAGCGCGAGGGTATGATGCAGACGACTTTCATAAACAGGGGTCGGGCTTCTGCAAGTGGTTTGCAACGTAATCGCGGACCGCTTCTTCCAGAGGCCGAAATGCGGCAGGACAGCCCGCTGAACGGAGCTTGTCCATTTTCGCCTCCGTAAAATACTGGTACTGATCACGGATTTCTATCGGCATGTCAAAGTATTCTATCCGGGGTTCCATGTTCATGGCGGAAAAGACGGCGCGGATCAGGTCGTTCCATGTCCGGGACCGGGCGGTGCCCAGATTGAAGATGCCATTGGCCTCCGGGTGCTCCAGGAGCCACCACAGGACGTCAACGCAATCCTTGATGTAAACAAAATCGCGTTTCTGCTCGCCGTCCCCATATTCAGGCTTATAGGATTTGAACAACCTGACCTTACCCGCCTCTTTGATCTGGGAAAACGCCTTGAAAATGACGCTCGTCATGTCGCCCTTGTGGTATTCATTGGGCCCGAAGACATTGAAAAATTTGATTCCGGCGCACTGCGTCTCCGCTTGTTGACGGAGCACCCATAGATCGAAGAGCTGCTTCGAATAGCCGTACATATTGATCGGACGGAGCGTCTCCGTTACAGCGTCTTCATCGGAAAATCCCTGCGAACCATCTCCGTATGTGGCGGCGGAGCTGGCGTAGATAAAACGCACCTGTTTTGAAAGAGCCCATTCGGCAAGCCGGCAGGTATAATGGTAGTTGTTGTCCATCAGGTATTCGGCGTTTCGCTCCGTCGTGGAAGAACAGGCCCCCATGTGGATGATGGCGCGTATCTTCATGGAATCCTGGGGAGAACGGATCATTCTGAGAAAAACATCTTTGTGGATATAATCCGTGTACCGGCGGTTCACCAGGTTTTTCCACTTTTCCGTCTCGCCAAGTTCATCTACAATCAGAATATCATCGATGCCTTCGCTGTTGAGCTTCCAGACAAACGCGCTCCCGATAAATCCGGCCCCGCCGGTGACGATGATCATATCATTTTCTCCCTACAGACTCTTTGCCGCTTTTTCAATGCCCTGCTTGATTTTCGACAACTTTTCCTCAGGCATCCATACCGATATCCCCATGACCAAAGTTCGGCCCAGGATGTCTTCCGCCTGCGGGATGGTTGATCTGTCGTAATTCACCTTGCCCCTATAGGATGGATCCATAAAGGGATATTTTTTCGAGTTCGCCGTTGATCGCGCCAGAAAATGCTCCCAGTTGGGAAGATAGTGCCATGAATTCTTCTTGAAACAGACCGTGTCAACCCCCTCCGCGCTCAGGGCTTTCTGAAATTTTTCAGCCATGCCCTCCTCCGGCAGATTAAAGCCTAAAAAGGTGGCCGTATCCCCGTCGGGATCCGGAATGTTTCTGAAACCGACACCGGGCACGTTGCCGAGGGCTTCCTTGATTGTTGCCTTATTCTTTCTCTGTTCCGCAATGATGGTGGGAAGTTTTCTCAACTGAGCCAATCCCAACGCTCCCTGGATCTCATTCATCCGAAAATTGAAGCCGAGGATGGTCCTTCCCTCCATAGCCCGGCTCACATTCGGGTTATGGTCGTGCCCGTGATCGTGATACCAGTCGGCACGGCGGTACAGGTCTTTGTCGTCCGTGAGGATCATTCCCCCTTCGCCGGTGGTGACGGTCTTGTAATAATCAAAGCTGAAAATGCCCATATTGCCGAAGGTGCCGAGCATCTTTCCCCGGTAGCTTCCCCCGCAGCCCTGGGCATTGTCTTCAAGAACCAGGATGTTATGTTTTTCCGCAACCGCAACGATTTTATCAATGCGCGCCGGCGCCCCGCACATATGAACAGGAATGACGGCCTTTGTGTAGGGCGTGATCCTCTTTTCCATATCATCGGGGTCCAGGTTCAGGCTGTCGTCAATGTCCGCCATAACGGGAATGGCGCCGACCTCGAGCACCGCTTCATACGTTGCCAGGAAGGTAAAGGCGGGAACGATGACCTCATCCCCCGGGCCCACGTCCATGGCCGTCAGGGCCACCTTGAGGGCAGACGACCCGGATGTCACCCCCAGGGCATATTGTGCCCGGCAGTATGTTGCAAAAGCTTCCTCGAATTCTCTTACTTTGAAGACGCCCTTTCTTTCCTTGTCAAACCCGTATCGCATGAGGACGCCCGTCTCCAGCACGTCCATGACTTCCTTGATTTCCTCTTTTCCGATCAGTTCAGCTCCGGCCATCAGTTTTCCTCCCTTTAGTATGCTTCCCCGTATATCTCAATGGCATCCTCGATAGTCACCTTTCGCGGGTTATTTTCCAGCGGCCTCAATACCGTCATGGCTGCTTTGGCAAGCTCGGGAAAATCTTCCTCGGGAATATTCAAATCTTCCAGTGTGGTGTAAACCCCGCAGTCTTCTATCAGGGATTGCACCGCCTCCACGGCCAGATAAGCCGCTTCACGCAGGGGCAAATCATCCGTGATCTCACCCATTGCTTCGGCTATGATGGTAAATTTCTCGAGGGCTCCCGGCAGATTGAATGACATGACATGGGGAAGCATGACCGTATTGGCAAGGCCATGGGACACCCCGTATTTTCCTCCCAACGGGTAGGAGAGGGAATGGACAGCACCGACACCGGCATTGGCAAGGCCAAGACCCGCGTAGAGGCTTCCCAGAAGCATGTTTTCTCTCGCTTCAAGATTGGCGCCGTCATGGACACAGGTTCTCAGGCTGGATGAAATCAATTGGATCGCCTCCAGGGAAAACATTTCGCTCATGGGCGAGGCCTTGACGGACGTATAGGATTCAATGGCGTGACAGAGGGCATCGACACCGGTTGAGGCAGTCGCAACGGGAGGCAGCGTCAGCGTCAGGGTGGGATCCAGAAGCGCCAGATCGGAATAAAGGTAGGGGCTGTTCATGCCCTCCTTTTTCTTGAGATTCTGCCGGACGAAGACGGATGTAAAGGTCACTTCGCTACCGGTACCCGCGGTTGTGGGAACCATGATTTTTGGCAAGCCGGGACCGGGAACCTTGTTCAATCCAAGAAAATCAGCGGCCTTCTTATTGTTGACCGCCAACACAGCCACGGCCTTTGCAATATCCATGGCGCTCCCTCCGCCGATACCAACTACGATATCGCATTTTCCCTTCAGTGCCGCTTTCGCCCCCTCATCGGCTACTTCCAGCCGGGGTTCTGCTTCAACCTGTTGATCGAACAGGGTCATTTTGAACCCTTCTTTACTGAGGATTTCTTTTATCCTGTCTCTGAATCCCGTGCCGGCAAGATTCTTGTCAAGGACGACAAGGGGACGGCTGGCCTTGAGTTCCCGGATGTGATCCGGCAACGTATCAAACGTTCCATTTCCGAATACGATTTTCTTTGCCCCTGTAAAGGCAAACGGTCTGTTCATCATCATACCTCCTTTGAATTGTTGGAGTATTAAGCGTGTGGCCGGGGAAAGTCAAGTATTTTTGTTATTTGCATACCACTCGATCTGCCGGCAGACACCCCGGAGGATCTTCACCTCTCTGGATAAGAGCCGCGTCCTGGATAAAAGCCGGCGGATATGCATCATCGAGTAATCGGGATTCTGAGGGTTGAGAAATTCGCTTTTTGTCAATAACAGCTTTGCCTGATCATACATGCCTTCCAGTTCTGCCGATGTCGCCAGACGGGGGGTGAACGTTTCCGGATGACCTGCCCGGGAGATGAATATCTCATAACAGAGAATCATCACGGCATGAGACAGATTGATGGATTTAAACCGTGACGAGGCGGGAATCGCCACGACCAGATGACAGAAACGCAATTCATCGTTGGACAGGCCCGTATCTTCGGGCCCGAAGAGCAGGGCCACTTCATTTTCCTGAGATATGTCCGGCAGGCGTTCCGCCATCTCCCGGGGAGAAACAACGGGCCCCCTTGCATTTCCGCGCCTCGAAGTTGTCCCCACGATGTAATGAAATCCGGCAAGGGCTTCATCGATGTGATCAAAATAACCGATATTGTCCACGATATCGGCGGCGACATGGGTGGCCATCGTCTTCATTTCTTCCTCTTCGAGATGCTGATTCCCGATGACCATGATTTTTTCGATCCCCATGTTCTTAGCGCACCGGGCCACGGAACCCACATTCCCCGGATACTTCGGCCGGTTCAAAACGATGGTGATGTTTTCTGTTTTTGTCATGACAAAATACCGGGGCCGACTTTATCACAAAACACTCTTTTTTGTCACTCTTTCGTGAAACCTTCCCAGAGGGTTTTCCGTTTATATGAAAATTCCCCCCTCCCTTTATCCCTCCCCCTCGACGGGGGAGGGAGGGGTGGGGATGATTTTCATCCTTCGTTGTGCCCACCCCGGGCATGGGGGTTAGTACACATTGCAGGCGGCAGGCGGTTGCAATGTGGACCGGCGCCTGCTCCCTCAGCCTTAAAGGGTTCCTTTCAGGTATGCGAGCCGTATAGCCTCAGGAAACCGCTCAATTGCATATCTGAGCATGGTTCGCGGCATGCGACGGTAATGCTGTTTCAGAAAAGTTTCTTCCGCCGGCATGTCCCGCTTGCCGATCTCCCGAAGCATCCACCCCACGGCCTTGTGTATCAGCTCTTCCGGATCGGTGAGTAAACGCGCGGCAATCATGATCGTCTCATCGAATTTGCCTTTTTTGATAAAATGGAACGTGGCCATGACGGCAATGCGCCGTTCCCACAGAATGTTTGAATCGGCCAGGCGCATCAGGGGTTCCTTGTCTCTATCGATGAGAAATCCGCCGACGATGTGTTCCGCCGAAATATCCACCAGGTCCCAGTTGTTGATGTGTTTCGTATTTGTCAGATAGAGGGAATAGATTTCGCGCCTCAGGGCCTCATCGCCTTTTGCGAAGCGGCAGACAAGAATCACGAGGGCCAGTTCCCTGTCTTCATGAAAAGGTGAATGAAGGAGGATTTCCGTATCTTTCAGGGGGATGTTTATATATCTTTTCGCCAGTTCCCGTATCTCCGGGACACGGATGCCCCTGAAAATGTCGCCCTCGCCATATTCCCCTTTGCCGGTTTTAAAGAACCGCTGGTGGATCGCGGCCCTTTCCGGATCGGCAAGGCGATCCAGTTCTTTCCGAATTTCTTCAACCATCATGACGTCATCTCCGTTGAATTCAGGAAAATGCCTGTCTCCGTCTTTATTTCCGGTGGGCAGAGAACATCACTGGACGATCACGATCCCTGCCAGGGTCCCTTTCGGAATATCCTCCGCTTTCGCAGAACTTCCGATGGGGTAAATGTCCCAGCCAATCCCGGCAGCCATCCGGTAAACGTCGATCCCCACCGCTTCCATGGACGGTCTCG
>JAPLJQ010000156.1 GCA_026388495.1 Deltaproteobacteria bacterium
TAAGATGAGCACAAATCCTGCGAAAATCCTCAATATTTCAAAGGGAACCCTGAAAACCGGTTTCGATGCCGACATCACTGTCATAGACCTGAAGAAGCGTTGGACAGTGGACCGTGGCAACCTTCGTTCGAAAGGCAGGAACACCCCGTTCCACGGGTGGATGATGACAGGAAGGGCAGTCACAACGATCATGGGCGGGGAAATCACCTATCAGGAATTGACATAGGCATGCGGAGCACTTACAAGACGACAGGCATCATCCTCAGTTCTCTGGATTATGGAGAATCGGACCGCATCTTAACTATCTTTACCACCGATTTCGGCAAGTTGAAGGGAATTGCAAAAGGAGCCCGGCGCAGCAGGAAAAGATTCTCCAACGTCCTCGACCCGTTTTCATTCTCTCACATCATCTTCTCCAAAAAAGAACGTGATACCCTGGTCCTCATTGAAAGCTGTGATATCATCAACCACCATCCCGGTATTCGAGAAAACCTTGATAAAACCCTTTTCTCTTCTTACCTTTTGGAATTAACGGACAAATTTACCCAGGAAGGGAAGAAAGATATTGAATTGTTTCAACTCCTGAAACATTTTCTCGCCGTGTTAGATACGGAAAATCATCCCGAAGAATTTATCCGCTTTTTTGAAATACGCCTTTTGAAACTTTCCGGTTACGAACCGGTTTTAGATCGATGCATGCACTGCAAGAAACCGGTCAGTCATGCAGAGGCGTATCGATTCATCCCCAGCAAGGGAGGGATAAGGTGCACTGCATGCCACCAGAACCATTTCGATTCCTTTCCTGTTTCCGTCGGCACTCTTAAAACGCTCCTGCTGGGGAAGGAAATGGATATTCAAAAAATCAACCGGATAGTCCTCTCAGATCGATCAGCAAAGGAAAGCAAGGTCATCCTTTCCCGTTTCATTTATCATCTGCTGGGGAAGGACATGAAATCCCTCCAGGTGCTCAATCAAATCCGGGAAATGGGCATTTGATTCCCATAAGACGCCATCCTTTTTGATATTGACACATGTTTTTCATCATGTTAATGACACGGGTGAAATATCTATGAAAATCAAAGAATAAGACATCATATCACTTAGGAGGGTCAGGTGAACTTTCAGGAATTGATACTCGCCCTGAACACATACTGGGCGGATTATGGATGCGTCATTCAGCAACCCTATGATCTCGAGGTGGGGGCCGGTACCTTCAATCCCGCAACTTTTCTACGGGCGCTCGGACCGGAGCCTTGGAATGTGGCCTATGTCGAACCCTCTCGGAGGCCCACCGACGGCAGGTATGGAGAAAACCCGAACCGCCTGCAACATTACTATCAGTATCAGGTTATTTTGAAACCGTCACCCCTCGACATCCAGGAGCTTTATCTCGACTCTCTGAGGAGTTTCGGAATAGATCCCCTTGATCATGATATCCGGTTTGTCGAAGATGACTGGGAATCTCCCACACTGGGAGCATGGGGACTCGGATGGGAAGTATGGCTCGATGGGATGGAAATCACTCAGTTTACATACTTCCAGCAATGCGGAGGCATTGATCTGAACCCCATATGCGGTGAATTGACATACGGCATTGAGCGCATCGCCATGTATATTCAGGAGATTGACAATGTGTACCAGCTTAAATGGAATGACCAGGTAACTTACGGAGATGTCCACCATCAGGGCGAGGTGGAGTGGTCTCACTATAATTTTGAACTGGCAGACGTTGACATGTTCAGAAAATTTTTCGACATGTGCGAGGCAGAATCCATCAGGATGGCGGAGCAAGATCTGGTATTGCCCGGATACGATTACTGTCTCAAGTGTTCTCATATATTCAACGTGTTGAATGCCAGGGGGGCCATCAGTGTAGCGGAGCGGACAAGCTACATCGGCAGGGTAAGGAACCTGGCCCGGTTGAGTGCCGAAGGTTATCTCAAACAGAGAGAACAGATGGGCTATCCTTTGATGGGAAAGATTAAGAAATAAATGCGGGGCGCCAACGTCTGAATACTTAACAATATCAAATTCAAAAGCTTCTGAACCTTTAGTATTTTAATGTTTGAGCGTTCGATTTGTTTAGAATTCAGATATTCGATTTTAGAATTTTTTTATAATGGAGTTGACTGATGGGAAAGGAACTGCTGCTTGAAATAGGAACGGAGGAAATACCGGCTGCTTTTTTACCAAAAGCAATTAAAGACATGGATGACATCATCCGCAAAGAGTTCTCAGGTAGAAGGATCCACCACGGCGACATCAAGACCATGGCCACGCCAAGAAGGCTTTGTCTCTGCGTAGCAGATCTTTCAACCAGACAGGAAGACCAGATCGTTGAAAAAATGGGACCTGCAAAAAATGTCGCTTTTGATAAAGACGGCAATCCATCCAAAGCCGCCACCGGTTTCGCCAGGGGACAGGGGCTGGATGTCAATGAACTCGAAATGATGACAACGGAAAAGGGAGAATACGTCTGCGCCCGGAAAAAAATTACGGGTGAATACACAAAAACCCTTCTGCCCAATATACTGGTGAAATTTATCGGTTCCATCCCATTCAAGAAATCCATGCGCTGGTCAAACCTTGACTTTCGGTTTGCTCGACCCATCCACTGGATTGTTGCGATATATGGAGGAGAAACGATCCCGTTTAACATCGAAAATATCACAAGCGGAAACAAAAGCCACGGCCATCGTTTCATGAGCCCAAAACCCTTTGTTGTCAAGAGCTTCAAGGAATATCTTTTGAAATGCAGGAAGAACTATGTGATCGTAAATCCGGAAGAACGGAGAAAAACTATCCTTGAGGAAGCACAAAAAGTTGCAGAGGGTGTTAACGGGAAAATTTATTTCACTGATGACCTCCTTGAAACCGTTACCTATCTGACCGAATATCCGACAGCCGTCTGCGGCAGTTTTGACAAGGAATATCTGAAAATCCCCAAAGAAGTTCTAACGACTTCCATGATTTCCCACCAGAAATACTTTCCCGTCGTAGACGAGGGAGGACGCTTACTGCCATATTTCATCACCATTAACAACACTCTGGCACGTGATCCCGCCATCGTCGCCCGGGGGAATGAGAAGGTAATTCGTGCACGGCTTGCGGACGCGAAATTCTTCTTTGAAGAAGACCAGAAGACTTCTCTCGACGTGCATTTCGAAAAGCTCAAACAAGTCGTTTTTCATACCCAGTTGGGAACTTCCTATGAAAAAATCATGCAGGTCCGGAAGCTCGCCCAATACATTGCGGATCAGATTAATCCCTCTCTCAAAGAAACTGTCGATCGGACGGCGGTTCTTGCCAAGGCGGACTTAGAAACACAGATGGTTTGCGAATTCACGGAGCTTCAGGGAATCATGGGTCGTGAATATGCCTTGATCGCCGGGGAAAAGCCTGTTGTTGCAAAAGCTATTTATGAACATTATCTTCCCGTTGCAGCCGGTGGAACCCTGCCGGAAACGGATGAGGGATCCATTGTCAGCGTTGCAGATAAGATCGACACCATTGTCGGGTTCTTCGGTGTTAATTTGGTTCCCACGGGAACGGCTGACCCTTACGCATTGAGAAGGCAGGCACTTGGAATCATTAACATTATTCTGAATAAACAGTATCCCCTTCAATTGGGTGATCTGATTGATAAAAGTCTGGCCATTATGGGTGATAAATTAAAGAGGCATCCCGGAGAAATCAGAGCCGATATTCTGGAATTTTTTAAAGGGAGATTTGAAAACCAGCTTATTTCTCAGGGGCATCCCTATGACGTGGTCGATGCCGTCCTTGCGACAGGTGTATCAGATATCGTGCAATCCCAGAAAAAAATCGAAGCCATGGAAATATTTAAGAGCCATGCGGATTTCGAACCGCTGGCAACCGCCTTCAAACGGGTCGGCAACATTATCAAGGGCTTTGAAAATGGTTCCATTGATCCGGCAAAATTCGACAGTGATGAAGAAAAACAATTATTTACCTCATATTTAAACATTAGTGAACAAGTTATCAATTATATCGGCAGGGCTGATTATCGATCCGCCCTGCTTGAACTCGCCCGCCTGAGAAAGTCCGTGGATGATTTCTTCGAAAAAGTCCTTGTCATGGCAAAAGACGATGCCGTCAGATTCAACCGCCTTTCACTCTTAAAAGAGATATCGAATTTATTTCACAGAATTGCCGATTTTTCAAAAATTGTCACCGACGCATGATTTTCCGTCACCACGACACTCCTTTTCCTGACGCTGAAGCGCCCGCTCCCGCATGGTGGAGCTTTCCGGCAAAGAAGACGGTTATTCCATATCGTGTCCCTCTTTCCCAATCATAAGGCTGGACATGACTATTTTTGATATGCGTCAACTGACTCGTAAGTTTCTGTTGAATTTTTTTTTATTCTGATTTAGTCTCAGTTGTCATAAGGGATTGCTTACAACAGCTTGAAAATTGAAGCTCCCCGCCTGGAGGCGGGGTTTACGGGACGCGCTCCCGATCAATCCTGATGATTAACATATACGAATCCTGGATGGAGCGAAGCAAAGAATGTTTGACCAAGCAACAGCAAACGTAAATCAGGCCGACCTTGAAGAGAAACTGCGTCTCCGCAAGGCGCTGCAGGATATTACAAATCGCATTCATGCGGCACAGAACACGAAGCAGATCCTCGTGGATCTGAAAGACGGCATTTTAAACCTCTTCAATGCCCATTCGATCACTATATATGTCGTAGACAAACCAAGAAGTGAAATCTACTCGATGTTTCTTGTCGGCGGATCTCAACTGAAAGAAATCCGGGTGCCTATCAATAATAAAAGCATTGCCGGATATGTGGCATATGCCGGCAAGACAGTCAACATCGCCGATGTTTACGACCGGAAAGAGCTTCAGCAGATGGATCCGGAATTGGCTTTTGACTACACATGGGACAAGAAATCCGGGTTCAAGACTACAGAAGTTTTGGCAACCCCCGTTTTCTATGAAAAAGCGCTCAAAGGGGTCATCCAGATCCTGAATAAAAAAGGAGGCGGCAAATTTACTGGGGACGAGCAGGGATTCCTTCAGGAGATTGCCGACGTCCTGGGCGTTGCCTTCTATAATCAGGAACGCTACGCAAGAAGACGAAAAACAAAGTTCGATTTCCTCGTCAGCCGGGGCCTGCTCAAAGAGGACGAACTGGACAACGCCTGGGAAGAATCACGAGAAAAAAAAGAGCACATGGAAGCTTTCCTGATGGAAAAACACAAAATTTCAAAAGATGATATCGTCAAATCTTACGAAGAGTTTTTCCGCTGTAAAGTCATCCCGTTCAATGACAAATTCCCGATTCCGGGGGAGCTGTTAAGAAACCTAAAAAAAGAGTATCTGCGCCGGGAGTTATGGGTCCCTCTGGAAAAAAAAGACGGGAATATCCACATCATTGTCGATGACCCCAACAACATCCTGAAACGGGACACCATTGAAAGCATCTTAAAAACAAAGGCCGTGAAGTACGATGTCGCTCTGACGGAAGATATATTGAAATACATCAACCTGTTTTTTGCGTCCCATGAAGATGAATCGTCCATCAACGATCTTTTAGGAAAGCTTGATTCTGATGAGGAGGCCGAGGATGAAGAAGGTGAAGACGTTGTCACCGAATCGGACAGCGTCATCATGCAACTTGTGAACAAGATTATCAATGACGCATACGCACGGCGGACATCCGATATCCATATCGAACCCAATGTCGGAAAAAAGAATGTGGAAATCCGCTACAGGGTTGATGGAGACTGCATGATCTATCAGACGCTTCCCTTCAGTTACCGGGCTGCTCTCGTCTCACGAATCAAGATCATGTCCAACCTCGACATCACCGTGAAACGACTCCCTCAGGACGGGAAGATAAAATTCAGGAGATCCGGGGGAGATGAAATCGAACTCCGCGTGGCAACGATACCGACCCAGGGTGGTGTTGAGGATGTGGTCATGCGAATTCTCGCCAAGGGTTCAACCCTGCCACTGGAAGCCATGGCGCTGTCTGAAAGAAACTTCAAGGAACTCATCAATTGTGCTGAAAAGCCCTACGGTATGATCCTGGTCGTCGGGCCAACCGGCTCCGGAAAGACCACGACTCTCCACGCCGTGCTCCACCATATCAACAAGCCTGACAGAAAAATATGGACGGCGGAAGACCCTGTTGAAATCACACAGTACGGCCTTCGTCAGGTCCAGGTTCAGTCCAAGATCGGATTTGATTTTGCCGCCGCCATGCGCGCCTTTCTCCGGGCCGACCCGGACGTTATCATGGTCGGAGAAATGAGGGATCATGAAACGGCAAAGACAGGTGTTGAGGCATCTCTGACAGGACATCTGGTTTTCAGCACACTCCATACCAACAGCGCCCCTGAAACCATTGTCCGACTCCTCGATATGGGCATCGACCCCCTGAATTTCGCAGATTCTCTTTTAGGCATCCTCGCCCAACGACTGGTGAGAACCCTCTGCAAGAACTGCAAGGAAGCCTATCACCCGACAAAGGAGGAATACGATGACATTGAAGAAAGTTACGGGCCTGAATCTTTTGCAAAACTGAATGTCCCCTATACAGACGATTTAACCTTATACCGGCCGAAAGGTTGTGACGCCTGTGACAAGACCGGATTTAAGGGAAGGATGGGCATTCACGAACTTCTCGTCAATACGGACGATGTTAAAAGACTGATTCAGAAACGCGCTTCCGTCGAGGTCATCCGCGATTTGGCGATCGGCGAAGGCATGACGACCCTGCTTCAGGATGGTATTTATAAGTCCCTTAAGGGTTTCACCGATTTTAAACAGGTGCGCAGGGTCTGCATCAAGTAAGGCCAACATCATCTGATGATCTAAACAAAAAACATCCCTGCCTTCGGATATAATATCCTTTCGATATAACACCATTTCCATTCCCGGCAATGATTGCACGAAAATTCCCGCTATGCCGAAATTGGATCTTTGTACAAGGGGTTCTGAAAAAGATTTACTCAATATGTGTGTGGTTTGTTATCCGTGATCGAATATATACCCCACAGAGCGCAAACTTCGGAAGAATACGGGGTGCTGGGGGTCGTCCTCAAAGTATTTTCGGAATCGTACGATAAAATTGTCCACGGTTCTCGTCGGCGTGGTTCCCACGTATCCCCATCCGATCTCCAGGAGTTCGTTCCGGGAGAGGGGCTTCCCACGGTTCGCAATGAAAAGCTTCAGGATTTTAGCTTCCTGTCCCGTCAGGGTCACCTGGCCCAACCGGCAATGCGCCGTAAATCTATCGAAATCGACGGTGTTTCCTCCGAAGGTATAGGTATTTCGTACACAGGAAAGAGCCACCCTGGTAGGGTTACTCTCCTCGCTCCAGGCGGCCCTTATCAGAAGCCGTTCGACACGGAGAAGGAACTCCTCGAGGTTGAAGGGTTTTGACAGGTAATCGTCCACACCGTAGGACAGGCCTTTCACCCGGTATTCCGGTTCACTCTTTGCGGTAAGAATGAGAATTGGAAACCGTTCATCCTCGAGACGGATATTGCGAAGGATCGATAAGCCGTCTATACCGGGAAGCATGATATCGAGGACGATCAGATCCGGTTTCCATTCTTTCCATTCCCTGAGGCCGGAGAAACCA
>JAPLJQ010000266.1 GCA_026388495.1 Deltaproteobacteria bacterium
ATGCCGTGTCCAGCTTGTTCTGGACCGTCTGCTTGAGATTTTCCATGGCGGTTATTAAGCTCTTCAGGTCTTCGGACAACAGGGTCTGCAAATCCAGATTATTCAGCAATTTTAACTCTTTTCAGAATTCAGTTTCTTATGCTGCGAATGTATGCACATCGAAAGGCAGCTTTCTTAAAGTGAGTTCCTTGAGGATGTAGAGAGAATCTGTTTCGATGTAATAATTCAACCTCATGGCTTGTACCCCCTGTCAGGAAAGGCGTCTTTAAATACCATCGATCAGCTTATTTGTGAAGAGAAAAGAAGGAGAACAATATACCAGACGGTTCTTGAAAATTGTTAGGAATGCCAAGCCAAACGAGGATCGCCGGGAGGGAAAGAGACAACGAAAAAAAAAGACGTGGGTAAAGGATGGGTAATTTTAGCCGGACAAACAAAAAAGGGCTACGGTGAAATTCCGTAACCCCATGATTTTCATGGTCGGGGCGAGAGGATTTGAACCTCCGACCCTCTGAACCCCATTCAGATACGCTACCAAGCTGCGCTACGCCCCGACCCATCAAATATGGGTGAGCATTTATCACCATAACCTCTCCCTGTCAAGAATAATGAATAAAATCCTTGAATTCAACGAGAGGTTGTAGTAAATGTACGAATTATCGATAGAAGTGGACAAAACGATTCATCCTGGAGTTGCTTTGAAATGATGTATAGAGAGTTGATCCTGCTTCTTGTCTTCGCACCCTGGGCCATGAATCTGGCCCTTGCCTCTCCCGCCGTTGCAGACATTTACAAATACGTAGATCAAGAAGGAATTATTCACCTCACAAATGTTCCGACCGAAAGCGGTGTTAGCTACACCCTTGTCATGAGAGAAAAACGTGTGTTGTTCGATAGAAAAATAGGAACGGATATCTCAAAATATGATCATCTGATCGCAAAAGCATCACAAAAATATAACGTTGAATCTGCATTGATTAAAGCGGTTATTAAGGCAGAATCAAACTTCAACCATATGGCCGTATCTCGAAAAGGAGCCAAAGGCTTGATGCAATTGATGCCGGCGACAGCCTCTTCACTGCGGGTCCATGATTCATTTCATCCCGAGAACAATATTGAAGGCGGTGTTCGATACCTCCGGTATCTCATCAAATACTTTAATGGAAACCTGCCTTTTGCTCTTGCCGCTTATAATGCAGGAGAAAATGCGGTCATCCGGTATGGTGGAATTCCGCCCTACAGAGAAACGCAAAACTATGTTAACACGGTTCTTTCGTATCTTGACAGGTACAGGTAGAGAGCTTTGAAAATGTCTTTATTTTGTCATTCCGGACTTGATCCGGAATCCAGAAGGTGTTGAAAATACTGGATTCCGGTGCCTGTCCCGGACTCCGATCCGGGATTCACAGGAATGAAATATTCGGTAGAAATTCAAAGCTCTCAAGTAGAAGATAAGAGGTTTATGAAACCCGCCGAAGCCTGGCACCGACGGAAAAGTACTTTCTCAATTGTGCAAATTTTTTCTCCTTAATACCCCGGATCTTCATTAAATCTTCAAGGCTTTTAAAACCTCCGTTCGTTCTCCTGAAAGATATAATCTGCGCCGCAGTCTTTTCTCCTATACCGTGAACCAATATTAAATCACGGGATGTTGCCTGATTAAGATTGATGGGAATACCGAGCATCAATTTAGTTGCGCTGCTCATTTCCGTGATGTCCAGGCGCCCTTCTGACTTGATTTCGATGCTTTTACCCGTTGAGAGCTCTGTGTCCAGGATTTTTCTATCCGGAATGCCCGCATCA
>JAPLJQ010000508.1 GCA_026388495.1 Deltaproteobacteria bacterium
TGAAGATTTCAAAGTCCACCCTTTACAAGCTTGTCCGTGAAGGCAAAATCCCTTCTCAGAAAGTAGGTCGTCACTGGCGGTTTCTTAAAAAATCCATTGACCGGTGGCTGGAAGAAACCCGACCTACAACAGCATCCTCAGGGGAGGATGATTAATGGCAGAATCTCTTGCAGAGCAAATTCTTGGTAAAATCGTCAATATCTCTGAGCTTTATCATCGCCTTATGATTGTCGCTGCCCCGACCGGCGCCGGAAAAACAAGGACACTCCAGGAGGTTCACCAGCAGACAAGTGCACCGCTCATCAATGTGAACCTGGAGTTATCACGGCGCATGCTCGATCTCACCGAACGTCAACGGTCACTTCAGTTCCCGCGTCTCCTGGGAGAGATGATCGATGAGATCAAGGAAAACACGATTCTACTCGATAATATTGAAATCTTGTTTGATGTTGCTTTAAAACAGGACCCACTGCGGCTTCTTCAGGGGCTTTCACGGAATAAAACGATTATAGCGAGTTGGAATGGCTCAATTGATAAAGATTCTCTCACCTATGCCGTGCCTGGACACCCGGAATACAAGCGTTATTCGTCACGCGATTTGTTGATTGCAACGCCGGCATGAAAGGAATAAGTGTTATTAGAACAGGGAAGGAAGGATGAACCCATGAAATACGGTGATTTGATCCAGTTTGAACCGATCGAGTCCGTTGTGCAATTGCGGAGCGCTAATTCTTCCGCCGCCGCCCGGCAGCTTGTCGAGACCTATGTCATCTCCGTAGAGATGGCTGAAAGGCTCATCTGTCTCGCTATCCCGCAGCTTCAGTTTGACCAACCCGCAGACAATAAAGGGCTGCTGGTTGTCGGAAATTACGGCACGGGAAAATCCCATCTTCTATCTGTCATCTCCGCCCTGGCGGAGGATCAAGAACTCGCCTCCCATCTGAGCGACCAATCCGTGGCCAAAGCAGCAAAAAAGATTGCGGGGCGCTTCAAGGTTGTCCGGACCGAAATCGGCGCAACGACCATGTCCCTGCGCGATATTATCATCGCCGAATTGGAAGAGCATTTGGAAGCCATTGGTGTGTCTTTTTCATTCCCACCCACGTCCAAAGTATCAGAGAACAAAAGTGCCTTCGAGGAAATGATGGCGGCGTTCCACGAGAAGTTTCCGGATCACGGTCTGCTCCTGGTCGTGGATGAACTTCTCGATTTCCTCCGGACACGAAAAGATCAGGAGCTTATTCTGGATCTCAACTTCCTCAGGGAGATCGGCGAGGTATGCAAGGACCTGCGTTTCCGATTCATCGCCGGCGTTCAGGAAGCGATCTTCGACAGCCCCCGGTTTTCTTTTGTGTCCGATAGCATCCGCCGGGTAAAGGACCGGTTTGAACAGATTCTGATTGCCCGTAATGATGTCAAGTACGTGGTAGCCGAACGGCTGCTGAAAAAGACGGGGGAACAGCAGGTTAAAATCCGGGAGTATCTGACCCCTTTCGCCAGGTTCTACGGCCTTATGAATGAGCGTATAGGCGAGTTTGTCCGCCTGTTTCCCGTGCATCCCGATTACATTGATACCTTCGAGCGGGTCGCGGCGGTGGAAAAACGCGAGGCCCTCAAGACCCTGTCCCTCGCCATGAAGAAACTGCTCAATCAGGATGTCCCCAACGACCGGCCGGGGCTCATCGCTTACGATAGCTACTGGATAACCATTAAAGAAAATGCTGCGTTTCGCGCCATCCCGGAAATCAGAGAGGTCATCGAGTGCAGCGCAAAACTTGAGGGGCTCATCAACAGCAATTATCCGAAAGGCAAGAATAAGGAATTTGCCGGAAGAATTATCCATGGTCTGAGCCTGCACCGGCTGACCGTCGGCAGCATTGAAACGCCCGTGGGCCTGACGTCGGAATCATTGAGGGATTCTCTGTGCCTCTATGATCCAAACGTAGCCGATCTTGGCGGCGATCCCGCCGATGATCTGCGCGGAGAAATTGAATCGGCGATACGAGTGATCAGCCAGGCCGTCAATGGTCAATTCCTGTCGGCAACGGAGACGGACGCCAATGGAAGGCTGAGCGGGCAGTTCTATCTCGACGTTCATAAAACCGTGGATTACGACGCACAAGTTCGTAATCGCACCGAGAGTCTCGAACCCTCGCAGCTTGATCGCTATTATTATGAAGCCCTGAAGCGGGTCATGGAATGTACTGATTACACCTATGTCACCGGCTACAAGATCTGGCAGCATGAGATCGAGTGGCCGGAACGGAAGGCCGCACGCCTTGGGTACCTCTTTTTCGGAGCGCCCAATGAGCGATCCACGGCAGTGCCGCCCCGCGATTTTTATCTTTACTTCCTTCAACCTTTCGAGGCGCCGTCCTTCAAAGATGAGAAGAAACCGGACGAATTATTCCTTCACCTGAAAAATGCCGATGAAACCTTCCGCACAGCGTTACGCGGCTATGCGGCGGCCCTTGATCTCGCCTCCACGGCATCCGGCCATGCCAAAAACACATATGAATCCAAGGCGTCGAACTTTCTGCGGGATCTGGTCCAATGGCTCCAGAAGAACATGACGACAGCCTTCGATGTCACCTGTCAGGGACGGACCAAACCCTTCACCGAATGGGCAAAGGGAAAGTCGATCCGCGAGCTGTCCGGCATAGCGCCCCATGAGCGGATTAATTTTCGCGATCTGGTGAATACCGTCGCGGGAATATGTCTCGACAGCCATTTCCGGGATCAGGCGCCGGATTACCCCTTCTTTTCGGTGCTCATCACGGGCGCCAACCGCGCACAGGCGGCACAGGACGCCTTGCGGGCCATTGCCGGCCAGAACCGCACCAAGCAAGCGACAGCGGTTATGGATGCTTTGGGACTCCTCGATGGGGAGCGGATTGATCCGTATCAGTCAAAATACGCCCGATATATTCTCGACAATGCAAATAAGAAAGGTTCCGGCCAGGTTGTCAATCGGTCCGAACTGTTCCAGGAGGTTCTCGGGGTCGAGTATCTGGCGCCGCAAACGCTGCGACTCGAACCGGAATGGGCGGTCGTGGTACTGGCTGCGCTGGTTTATGTCGGTGAGATTGTATTGGCCATTCCCGGTAAAAAGTTCGACGCCACTATCTTGCCGCAAATGGCCGGGACCGGCGTGGAAGAACTGGTCCAATTCAAACACATCGAACGCCCTAAAGACTGGAATATCCCGGCGCTCAAAGCACTTTTTGAACTGTTGGGACTTCCTCCGGGAATGGTTCAACAGATTACCCAAGCGGACGAGACACCGGTTCAACAAATGCAGAAGGCCGTCTCGGAAAAGGTCAACCGGCTTGTCGTCGCCCAGCAAAATTTACATAATGGATTGTTCTTCTGGGGGCGAAGTCTCCTGTCCGAGGATGAAGTTCAGAAGTTGAAAGCCCGACTGGAAGAAACCAAGACATTTATCGAATCGCTTCAGGCGTACACCACGCCGGGGAAACTGAAGAATTTCCGTTACGATGCCCAGGAAGTAAAGGGCCATTACGAAGGATTTCAGTGCCTGAAGGAAATGGAATCCCTGCAGGAACTGGCCAATGAGCTCGGGACTGTCGCGTCGTACCTTTCCACAGCGGAAGCGGTCCTGCCTACCGGACATGAATGGCTCGACAAGGTGAAGTCTGTGCGCGATGAAGTCCTCGGGCAGATCAGCGACCCGGACAAGCGCGGGGCGGCCGCCTTCCGTCAGCAAACCCAGCGCCGGTTGACGGACCTTAAAAAAGCCTATATCCAGATCTACCTCGCCCACCACAGCAAGGCGCGGCTGGGTGTAAAGGATGACAAACGCAAGGTCCAGCTCATGGGCGACGAACGGCTCAAGGTATTACAAAAACTCTCCACCATCAATCTTATGCCGCTCCAGCACCTGACTGATTTCCAGAACCGGCTTGCAGGCCTGAAGAGCTGCTTCGCCCTCACCGAACAGGAACTCAACACAACGCCCATCTGCCAGCAATGCAACTATAAACCAGGATCGGAACCCCAGACGGCGCCCGCTGAGAAGATGCTATATGCTTTGGACGACGAGCTCGATAAACTGGTCGAGGATTGGACACA
>JAPLJQ010000330.1 GCA_026388495.1 Deltaproteobacteria bacterium
CTTTTGAAGCCATCCGCCTCCTTTCGGGTCGAAATTCCGCGTACGCTGATCAGCTTCTTTACCTTGATGGAGAGAGCGGGCGAATGGATGTCATTCCTCTCTGATAAAAGGTGAATCACCGCCCTCCTCCAGTTGGAAGAAAGGCTTTGCCTGAAAATTATACATACCGGCAATAAATCCCGGGTCAGGACATTTTCGACCTTCGCCCGCTAATCGATCACGACCGGCGTGATCTGCCAGACGTGATCGCAGTATTCGCCGATCGCCCGGTCCGAAGAGAATTTCCCCATTCTTGCCACATTCAGCACGCTCATGCGCAGCCAGTCTTTCTGATTCAGGTAGGTGCGGCCGACCGTTTCCTGGCAGCCGATATACGACGGGTAATCGGCACACAGCATATACTCATCGTGCTCACGGAGTGTCCGGGTGACGGGCTGGAACATTTCCCGGTCGCCGCGGGAGAAAATGCCGCTTTCCATTAGTTCGATCGCCTCGCGCAGTCCGTCATGGGCTGTAATGACATCCTGCGGCCGGTAGCCGTCGCTTTTCTTCTGTGTCACCTCTTCCGCGGTATACCCGAAGAGAAAGAAGTTTTCAGCACCGACTTCTTCCCGTATTTCAACGTTGGCACCGTCGAGCGTCCCGATCGTGAGCGCCCCGTTCATGGAGAATTTCATGTTCCCCGTGCCGGACGCCTCCTTGCCTGCGGTTGAAATCTGTTCGGACAGATCGGCCGCCGGATAGACACGGTGAGCATTCTTGACGCTGTAATTGGGAAGAAAAACAACCTTGAGAAGATTATCCGCCCGGGGATCGTTATTGATCACCTCGGCGACGGAGTGGATCAGCTTGATAATAAGCTTGGCCATGAAATAGCCGGGGGCCGCCTTACCGCCGAAGATCACCGTGCGCGGCGGCATATCCTGGGTCAGCCCGTTGATGATCCGGTTATAAAGCGTGATCACGTGCAGCACATTAAGATGCTGACGCTTGTATTCGTGAATCCGTTTTACATGGATGTCGAAGAGCGAATCGGGGTCCGTCACGATACCCGTGCGCTTCCTGATAATTTCCGAAAGAAGTTGCTTGTTGTTGCGCTTGACCGCCTTCCAGCGATCAAGGAATGCACGGTCTTTCGTGCATGTTTCCAGTTTTTTAAGTTGGGAAAGATCCTTGATCCAAGCGTCACCGATCTGGTCGGAGACAAGAGAGGCCAGATTCGGGTTGGAAAGGACAACAAAGCGGCGTGGTGTGACGCCGTTTGTAACATTCAGAAATTTCTCAGGGGAGATCCGGCTGAAATCGCTCAGAACACGTTCGCGTAGAAGATCGGTGTGCATCCGGGCAACGCCGTTGATTCTATGACCGCCGACACAGGCCAGATTCGCCATACGGACATAACGATCGCCCCCTTCCTCGATGATGGAAAGGCGCTGGATCATGCCCTCATCACCGGGGTAGTCGTTGCGGACTCCATCCAGAAACCGCCGGTTAATCTCATAGATAATTTCCAGGTGGCGAGGCAGAATGACCTGGAAGAGCGGGACGGCCCATTTTTCCAGCGCTTCCGGCAGCAGGGTATGATTGGTATAGCAGAAGGTTTTTCTCGTAATTTCCCAGGCCTCATCCCAGCCCATGACATGGACGTCGATCAACAGACGCATCAGTTCGGCCACGCCGATCGCCGGGTGGGTATCGTTGAGCTGGATCGCATATTTTTCATGGAATTTCTCCAGCGTTTTTTCCCGCTGCAAATAGATGCGGACCATGTCCTGCAGGGCGCAGGAAACGAAGAAAAACTGCTGCATCAGCCGCAACTGCCTGCCCGCAAGGGGCTCGTCATTGGGATAGAGCACTTTGGTCAGGTTTTCAGACCCGATCTTGTCATGAACGGCGCCATAGTAATCGCCGATATTGAACGAACGGAAATCAAAGGACGTGGTCGCCTCCGCCTTAAAGAGGCGCAGCATGATGACCGTGTTGGAATCGTAGCCGGTAATCATGGTATCGTAAGCGACGCCGCGCACCTGATGGTCGGGAACCCAGAAAACGCGGTACCTGCCGAATTCGTCGTACCTGCCTTCGGTATGGCCGCCGAAGGGAATATCGTAAGCAATTTCCGGCCGCGCCACTTCCCAGGGATTTCCCTTGCGCAGCCACTGGTCGGCGACTTCCTCCTGCCATCCATCGCGGATTTCCTGCGTGAAGATGCCGAATTCATACCGGATGCCGTAGCCGATGGCCGGGATATTGAGCGTTGCGAGGGAATCCAGGTAGCAGGCAGCCAGCCGCCCGAGTCCGCCGTTTCCCAGCCCCGGTTCTTCCTCCTGGTCAATCAGTTCATGAAAGTCAAGACCCAGTTCATTGACCGCCTGTTTCACATTCTCATAGATACCGAGATTGATCATATTGTTTTCCAGAAGCGGGCCGAGAAGAAATTCCGCCGAGAGATAACAGACGGTTCTGCTGGCTTTCGCATAGTAGGTGTGCGCCGTCCTCGCCCAGAGCGCCAGGATCCGGTCACGCACCGCATAGGCGACGGCAAGATAATAGTCGTTTCTGGATGCAACGGGGGCAAAGCGGCCCTGAATGCAGACAAGGTTGTCAAGAATGGCCTGTTTGATCTCGGCGACGCCGCTGCCGGTTCTTACGCATGTCGTATTTTCCATGATTACCTCCGGGGTGACTTCCGTTCAAGCTTCACGAGCGATTTGGTTCTTAACAGTTTTGTACCTTTAAATGTTCCGTCTTTATCAAAATCGAAGGCGACCCAGGCATTGCCCAGAACCTGGCAGGCCCGGCAGCCCTTGAGGAAGCGGTAGATAAAGACGAGCCGGACGCCGCCTTCCGGCAGCGCTTCTTCCTGAATGACCTCTTTCTCATGCCGGTTGCCGCCCCAGAACATGATGTCGGGAAAACGCCGCTTCAGTTTCCCGTATGTCGGATCCATCTCCAGTGTCTCCTGATCAAACAGGGACAGGTCATCCACATTGATGGCCGGGGGATTGCCGTTAACCAGCAGATATCCGTGATTCTCGTTTGCCCGGAAAGGGTAGGTCACATAGGCGATGCCCAAAGACCCCGCCGGCCTGTATCCGCTCAGATAGCCATCATTATCGATCCGCTTCATAAAAGCCAGAGCTTCAGGGGATGCCTTCCCCTCCTCCAGAACGTCATAGAGGCATTCCCCGATCATCCCGGGCTCCTGCTCCCTGCATTCCTCCATAACCATCTCTATCAGTTTCTTCTCATCTCCCTGCCATAGCGCATCCGGCCCGACCTTCACCAATGGGCCGTCCTGGGCGTGAATCAATGACGGGAGAAGAAAGAATAATCCCATTGCCAGAAAAGATATTTTCCAATTTATAGTTTTCAATCGGCCCACCAGAAATCATTATTTTCCACAGGGTCCCAGGCTCTTAAGTCATCTCCTATTTGTATAAGCGGTGCGAGATTCATCTCATCACTTTCATGAATGAGACGATCGGTTGTCATGATGATGCCGATAAAGAAACCATGCTTCTTTATGGCCTCGATACTATAGGCAGAGCATGATGGATACATGGGACAACGGTCCCCGATAACGGGAGAAATGTAGTGCTGATAAAATCTCACGCCCCCGATCGCTAAGGAACGTGAGAGGGGGGTGGATTCCCTGCGTTCTTCCACTTTATTCCCCATATTGTCCTCCCAGGCCCCAAACGGTTTATCGTCCGCAGCATAGATTGGACATGCGAACATGAGAAACGACAGGATCAAGATTTGCCACATAAGATTATCAGACACGAGATTTTATTCTTTCTTTTCTGTTCTATGTACATTCGTTTTATCCGCTTGTGGCGGCGTTTAAAGAATGTGGCGCAGAAGGCATAAAGGTATAATCTCAATATTACAAAAAAGCACCGTTCCTTTGCGGAAAAACGGGGTCTTGATTATCTCTGCTCATGTCTCATCCCTAAAAATGGTTGAAGGGAATAGCGTTTAGTAACCGACGGACGATTATTTCTGACATTATAGGATGGATAGTCTTATTAATTGCCGTAACTGTCAAGAACTATTTATTAATTTGTAAAACAGGCTGGCGAAAGATACACGAGGTCAATATCGACGGAGATACGGGGAAAGATCCCTGGCAAAGAAATTGATAGCCGTCCCGCCTTCAAATTTCGACATCCTTGACCGCGGTCACGCAGCCACCGCCGGAAGACGGAAACGGATCTCAGAACGGGGAATCCGGGATGGCGGAAACGGGCAAAAACCTGGCATGAAAATGATCGGCGGTCGCGTAAGTTCAGTAATTATATCATATATTTAATTTAGTTCTGTGCACAGAACTGCTCTTTGATTTCTCCCCAAAGCCACCGCTTTGTAAAAGAGTCCGATTGCCCCATTCGTCTTGAAATTGAGATTAAAGAAGTGATTCACGGAGACTTAAACAAAATTGCACGAATATCGTCA
>JAPLJQ010000016.1 GCA_026388495.1 Deltaproteobacteria bacterium
CCGCCCGTTTTAATGACGTCTTTGGTTCTGTCTGTAATCTGGATATAACCCGCGGGGTCTATGAAGGCCACATCTCCCGTATGAAGCCACCCATTCTGCCAGAGGTCCTTTGTTCTTTCCGGGTCTTTAAAATAGCTTTCAGTGAGCCACGGGGCTCTCAAAATCAGCTCCCCTGTTGACTGGCCATTGTGCGGTAATTCTTTTCCCGATGAGTCCACGACCTTGGTATATACAAGAGGCACGGGAAGCCCCGTCATGATCTGTTTGTCAATCTGTTTGTCCTCGTTCCAGTCGAGCATATAGGGTTTGAGGTTCGCCAGAGAAATGATGGGACAGGTCTCCGACATGCCGTAACCGGAGAATACCTGAATCCCCAAGTCTTCTGCTGCCTTGGCCAGCCCCTTGGGAAGCCTTGACCCCCCGATCACCACCTTCCATTTGGATAAATCAAGCTTCTTCACGGCAGGACTGGTCACCAGCATATGGATAATCGTCGGCACACAGTGGGAAAACGTAACCTTTTCGGTTAAAATCAGTTTCAGGAGCATTTCCGGCTCGTATTTTCCGGGATAGACCTGTTTCACGCCCAGCATGGTTGCGGCATAGGGGATTCCCCAAGCATGGACATGGAACATGGGGGTGATCGGCATATACACATCGTTTGAACGAAATCTGCCGGGCGATTCATAGGCGCTTAACCCGATCAGCCCGCTCAGGGTATGAAGAACCAGTTGCCTGTGGGAGAAATATACCCCCTTGGGAAGTCCTGTCGTCCCTGTTGTATAAAACATCGTTGCTCTCGTTTTCTCATCCAGGTCAGGAAAGTCGTACGAAGGAGCGGTTCCCTGAAGCATCTCTTCATATTCCATATCAATACGGACTTTTGTTTCCGGTTTTTTATCGTCATCGGTAATCAGGATAATCTTCTTGACTGTTGTCAGCTTATCCTGAATGGCTTCTAAAAGTGGGAGGAAATCGGCATGTATCAGAACCACATCATCTTCCGCATGATTCATGGTATACAGAACCTGCTCGGGAGACAAACGCCAGTTCTGTGTATGAAGCACCGCACCCATCATGGGAATGGCAAAGAAGCATTCCAGATAACGGTGGCTGTCATAATCAAATACACACACCGTATCACCCGGCTTGACCCCCAGCAGTTTCAGTGCATTGGCCAGTCTGTGGACCCGTTCATTGAACGATCTGTAGGTCAGACGGACCTTATCCCGGTAAATAATCTGCTGATCAGGGGCAAAAAACAGCGGCGTTTCAAGGATGTGTTTAATAAGAAGTTGATAATTGTACCATTCTCCCGGTTGATATTTTTTTTTTGCCATACCTGCCCTCCCTACATGTTAAATGGATATCTTACCGTTTTGTATAATCATAAACCCCTTTGCCGCTTTTCCTTCCATAACGACCGGCTCTGACCAGTTGTTTCAACAGGGGAGCAGGCCTGTATTTATCGCCCAATTCCCTGTGAAGGCCTTCCATCACATGAAGAAGCGTCTCATTGCCAACCAGATCGGACAGTGCCAGCGGACCGATAGGATGATTACAGCCCAGAACCATCCCCTTGTCAATATCCTCCGCACTGGCGATGCCTTCGCCAAGAGCGTAGAAGGCCTCATTGATCATAGTACAGAGAATCCTGTTGACAGCAAACGCAGGCGCTTCCTTTACGACAATGACCTCTTTGCCAATTTTTATGCCCCAGGAGATTGCCGTTTCAAGGGTTTCATCAGACGTTTCCAGACCCCTGATGATTTCCATAAGACGCATCACGGGAACAGGATTAAAGAAATGAGTGCCGATAAAGCGATCGGGTCTTTTCGTGATGGAAGCCATCTCGGTAATACTGAGACCCGACGTGTTCGTAAAATAAAAACAGTGAGGCTGTACAATTTCTTCCAATTCCATATACACCTGTTTTTTAACATCCATTACTTCCATAACCGCCTCAACGATGATATCGGCGTCACGGGCAGCTTTTACAAGATCAAGGGTCGGTTTGATCCCTTCGAGAACAGCATTCGCTTCCTCACGGGATTTTTTACCCTTTTCCACATCCCGGTTGAGGTTTTTACGGATCGTGTTCATTCCCGCATCAACAAACCGCTGCTCAATATCTCTCAGGGAAACGTCATAACCTGCCTGAGCGCAGACCTGGGCAATGCCGCTTCCCATCAAACCGGCCCCCAGCACACAGACCTTCCGGATCTCCATCAGACACCCCCTTTATGATCAGGTTTTCTTATCTTTACTATACATGAATGCAATAACGGGACATCCTCCCTTGTCGAGGAATGATACGAATGTTGGCGCCTCTTTCAGATATAGCTGCTGAGGCAAGACTGGACTGTGGAAAAATAACAGATACACCGTATGGAGGTCAAGAATAAAAACCGGGTTGAATGAAACATTGAAAAAGGTTTGCACGAACCCCGAAGATGTGAGACGATTTTATACGAAATTTTAAAGGTCGTTACCATGCATGTCATTATCGACGGATATAACGTGATCAGGCAATCCGGCACACTTCGCCGATACGAGAGGTTGAGCCTGGAAGCGGGCCGTAATGCCCTGATTCAAAGGGTATCATGTTACAAAAAGCTGAAAGGGCACCGGATGACCATTGTCTTTGACGGATGGAAGAACGGCCCGGCAATGGAAGAACGGGACAGGCAGGAAGGGATTGACGTCGTCTATTCCCGCAGAGGTGAAGAGGCGGACGATGTCATCAAACGCATGGTGGAAAAAAAAGGGGAAGAGATCGTTGTGGTCACGTCAGACCGTGGTATCGCTGATTTTGTAAGTCACAGAGGGGGAATTCCCATTCCTTCTCAGGCGTTTGAGTCCCTGATTGAAGGGAGTACAGTCTCCCCTCCCGATTCGACCTCTTGTAAAGACGTTGATTCAGCAAACAGGAAAGACGAAGAAGAGATAAGGGGGCCCGATAAAAAGAAGGGCCCATCAAGGCGTCTTTCCAGGAAGAAAAAAGCGGCGATGGCGGCACTCCGGAAATTATAAAGGATTACGAACAGACTTTTATGATAAATCGCTCCAGCAATAACCCCGGGTCCCTTGCCGTTGATTTCAGCGCAATATCCACATCGACAAGGTCCTTCAGATATTCGACCAGATGATCATGCGAAAATCTGTGTGAATGTCTCAAGGCATTGTAGATCACATAGGGGTGTTGTCTGATCAGGTCTCCTCCTTCTTTTTTCACCCCCCCTTCGGTCCATGTCCGAATAACGGGATATACGCTTTTCTGAAACCGGCTATAATCTATTTTCGGATCAAGGGGACCCAGTTTCCCCGATTTGATCAACATCGCGGCATGAATAAGAAACCTGACCTCTCTTGCCATCATGGACAAAATCAAAAGCCCGTGGATGCCCTGATCCAGGAGGTCTTTTAACGCGACAAGGGCGTGATTCAGGTCTTTCTCCGCAAGGGCGGTGGTGAGATCAAACACATTCCCTTCTTTTGTTTTTCCGATTGCCTCTTCAACATCCCCCTCCTCAATGAGTGCCTTTTCTCCCGTATAGGTAATCAACTTCTTGATGGCTTCCATGGATGTTGCAGCAGCGAAGCCTGATTTTCTGCCGATCGCCTCCCAGGCGCCGGGGGTCATGTTTTTTCCCGCGTCAGAAAGGACATCCCTGGCCGTATCCATCAGGATCTGTCTTTTCCTGTTCTCTTTTTTGATCTGAGGAAAGTGGAGAATCTTGCCCGTTTCGGATACGATCTTGAAAATCTTCTTTCTTTTATCCGCTGCATCCGAAATCAGGATCAGATGGTTTCCTTCGGGAAGGCCGCTTTTTAATACATCCGCGAGACATTCGGCGCCATCAACGGCCGTTCCTTCTTTCAACCCGCGATCCACGCATAAGTCAATCATCCCGGGAAGCCACGCTTCCCGATCATGTCCTGCCTCTGCGGGAAGGGTCTTTTGCCAGTCACGATCAGAAATTTTTTTCCACCCACCATCCCTGAGATCTTCGAGGCTCCACCCGGTCATCCGCAGAAAATGCATGAAATCCTTTGCCGCCCTGACCGGATCAGTGTTCATATGATCGCGAATTTTTTGAATGATCTCCGGTGAGACGCCGGCAGAATGGAAAATACGGGTATTTCTGATGACGACGACTTTTCTTCCGGCAATAAGGGGAGGCGTCAGCAGGGATTGGCAAAGATTTTCTATATCAACCTGATCTCCATCCATGTAAAAAAGATTCAGGTCTCTGTCGGCGTCGGGAAGGACGAGATGGATGATTTTATCAAAGGCATCGTTGATCAGGAAGGTTTCTTCTCCGTACAGGAGATAACAGGGAGCAACCTTTCCTTTTTTCAGATCAAGCAATATTTCTCTGAGGGAATTTCCAGTGTCCGCATCACGTGCACCGTAGTCCACCGTTTGACCTCCTGACGGGGAATGGGAAGTTCCCTTCGGCACTAAAAGATGACAAACTTCTTAATATGCCGCACGGCTTCATCGGGATCATCCGTGATCTGGATAATATCAAGGTCACTTTCATCGATTTTTTCATTCCGAAGCATGGTGTCCCTTAACCAATCGACGAGCCCCTTCCAGTATTCACTTCCCATCAGAACCACGGGAAAGGGTTTTATCCTCTTTGTCTGGATCAGGGTTAAAGCCTCAAAGAGTTCATCCATTGTCCCGAATCCGCCGGGAAGAATGATGTAGGCTACAGCATATTTGACAAACATCACCTTGCGGACAAAAAAGTATTTATACTCTAAAACAATATTGGCATATGGATTGGGTTTCTGTTCGTAGGGAAGACGGATGTTCATTCCCACCGACTGGCCGCCGGCCTCCGCGGCTCCTTTATTGGCTGCCTCCATGATTCCGGGACCGCCTCCCGTAATCACACTGAAGCCATTTTCAACCAGTCTTCTGGCAACATGCTCCGCTTTTTTGTAATACGGATCATCCGGTCGAACCCTCGCGGATCCGAATATGGTGACGGCCTGCCTCAGTTTGGAAAGGGCTTCGATCCCTTCCACAAATTCAGCCATGATGCGAAATATCCGCCAGGATTCCTCAATGGATAACGCATCAACCACGTATTGTTTATCTTCCATACGATAAACTCCAAGCGACAGGAATACATCAACCCATCATTTACTCATGCGGTGCTTCTGCGACGCTGGACCTTGGCATATCTCCTGCGGGCTTCGATGGCCTTTCGCTTTTTCTTCACGGAGGGCTTCTCATAGGCCCTGCGCAGTTTCAGTTCCTTGAACAAGCCGCTCTTCGACAGTTTATTCTTGAGAATTTTCAAGGCTTTTTCTACGTCGTTGTCAAATACTTTTACCTCCAAAACTATTCCTTCCTTTCTGTTTTTTTAAACCCATATTGACGCAAAAAAAGGGCAGCACGGCCCATGATCTTTGCCGTTGACTACCCTTTCCTGTTGACTATATTAGACCACGCTCCTTACTTAGCGATGACGCTTTCCGAATTTTATCTGATATACTTGATTTCCATCAAGATCGCAATAAAAAAATACATGGTTGCTCTTTTTATCGGGTATCAGGACTTATCCTGAATTCCTTTATGATAACTCTGCAGGGATTTTGCCCTCCCATGCCCCGTTCTAAAAGCAACGATGCCCTTCGCGGCCGCTGTGGCTGCGGCAACCGTCGTAATGTAGGGGATCTTATATCTGATAGCGGCTTTTCTGATATACGAGTCATCATGCTTGCTCAGTCTGCCGCTCGGGGTATTGATGATGAGATGAATTTCCCTGTTCTTGATGCCGTCAACGATATTGGGACGTCCCTCATGCATCTTCAAAACGGGTTCCGCCTCAATACCATGCTGCGTTAAAAACTTACATGTTCCTTCAGTCGCCTTGATGCGGAATCCGAGTTTTATAAACTCCCGGGCAATTTCCAATACGCCACCCTTATCTCTATCCGTCGTCGTAATCAAAACGGTGCCTTCCGACGGAAGCAACTGCTGGGCAGCCTCCTGGGCTTTGTAGAAAGCAAGTCCAAAGGAATCTGCCAGTCCCAGAACCTCTCCTGTGGAGCGCATTTCCGGTCCCAGAAGGGGATCAACTTCCTGGAACATGTTGAAGGGGAATACCGCCTCTTTTACTCCGAAATGGGGGATTGATCGCGACTTGAGATTGAGATCCGCAAGTTTTTTCCCCAATATGATCTGGGTTGCGATGCGTGCCATGGATATATTGCAGACCTTCGACACCAGAGGCACGGTTCGGGACGCACGGGGATTTGCTTCAAGAATGTAGACCACATCTCCCGCGATGGCATACTGGATATTCATCAAACCGATAACGTTAAATTCCGCGGCAATCCGTCGTGTGTACTCACAAATGGTTTCAATATGCCGGGACGACAGAGTAATGGGCGGAATGACGCAGGCAGAATCTCCGGAGTGAATACCCGCAAGTTCTATATGTTCCATCACCGTGGGGACAAATACTTCCGTCCCGTCAGATATGGCATCCGCTTCCGCCTCGATGGCGTTTTCCAGAAACTTATCAATCAGGATGGGGCGTTCCGGCGTCACGCCGACAGCCGCTGCAACATACTGCTTGAGCATGTCATCATCATACACAACCTCCATGCCTCTTCCGCCAAGAACATAGGAGGGTCTTACCATCAGGGGGTAGCCAATTTTTTCGGCTATGCGAACGGCCTCATCAAGGGTGCTTGCCATACCTGACTCGGGCATGGGAATACCCAGTTTATTCATCATCTGACGAAAGCGATCACGGTCCTCCGCCAGGTCAATGGTTTCGGGAGATGTCCCAAGAATTCTAACACCCGCCTGAGCCAGTTCAGCGGCGATGTTCAGCGGGGTCTGTCCACCGAACTGGACAATAATCCCCTCCGGGTTTTCCTTTTCATAGATACTGAGCACGTCTTCCACCGTGAGGGGTTCGAAATAGAGTTTGTCGGATGTATCATAATCCGTGGAAACGGTCTCAGGATTGCAATTGACCATGATGGATTCAAACCCTTCATCACGAAGGGCAAAGGCGGCATGAACACAGCAGTAATCGAACTCGATTCCCTGCCCTATCCGGTTGGGTCCTCCGCCCAGGACCATAACCTTGCGCCTGCCGCTCACACCCACCCTGTCGGGAGCGTTATATGTGGAATAATAGTAAGCTGCATCCTCCACACCGCTTACGGGTACAAGATCCCATTTCTGGTTCAGCCCAAGTGTGATTCGGCGTCCCCGAACTTCCATTTCCGGTATGCCGAGAATCCCCGAAAGATACCGGTCCGAGAATCCATCTTTTTTAGCCGCGATCAGAATATCATCGGGCAACTCCCGGCCTTTAAATGATCGTATTGTTTCCTCCAGTTCCACCAGTTCTTTCATCTGCCGGAGAAACCAGGGTTTGATATACGTTTTCTTATAAAGCGCCTCAATGGAAGCACCCTTTCTGAGGGCTTCATACAGGACAAACTGCCGTTCACTTGTCGGCTCCGATAACAAGTCCATCAGGTCATCGAGGGTGCGGTTGTGAAAATCTTTGACGAAGCCAAGCCCGTAGCGGCCTTTTTCCAGAGACCGGATGGATTTCTGCAAAGCCTCTTTGTAGGTTTTTCCGATACTCATGACCTCGCCGACGGCACGCATCTGGGTCCCCAGTTTGTCTTCCACTCCCGGAAACTTTTCGAAATCCCACCGGGCAAATTTGATCACCACATAATCCCCGGAAGGGGTATATTTATCGAGGGTCCCATCCCGCCAGTAAGGAATTTCATCCAGGGTCATTCCGGCGGCCAGCATGGAAGAAATCATGGCGATGGGAAATCCCGTCGCCTTTGATGCGAGAGCGGATGAGCGGGACGTCCTGGGATTAATCTCAATGACCACAACCCGGCCGTCTTCAGGGTTATGGGCAAACTGGATATTGGTCCCACCGATAACCTGGATGGCTTCGACGATATCATAGGAATGCTTTTGAAGCCGCCGTTGCAGTTCAGGATCGATGGTCAGCATGGGAGCGGTGCAATAGGAGTCGCCGGTATGAACGCCCATGGCGTCGACATTTTCAATAAAACAGACTGTGATCATCCTGTTTTTGGCGTCACGGACAACTTCAAGCTCCAGTTCCTCCCATCCCAGGACGGACTCCTCAACAAGGATCTGTCCTACGAGACTTGCAGATATGCCGCGACCGGCAACCGTTTTCAGTTCCTCCAGATTATAAACAAGACCGCCGCCTGTGCCTCCCATGGTATAGGCGGGACGAATCACAACGGGGTATCCGAGTTCCGCCGCAATCTTCTGGGCTTCCTCTACGGTGAAGGCCGGTTTGCTTCTGGGCATCTCAATTCCGAGTCTATCCATGGTTTCCTTGAAGGCAATTCTGTCCTCCCCTCGTTCGATGGCATCCACCTGAACGCCGATAACCTTCACACCATATTTATCGAGGACTCCCGCCCGAGCCAGTTCGGAGGTGAGATTGAGCCCCGTCTGTCCTCCAAGGTTAGGAAGAATGGCATCAGGGCGTTCGTTCTCAATGATCTCAACCAGCGTCTGCACATTAAGGGGTTCAACATACGTTACATCGGCCATACCGGGATCCGTCATAATGGTGGCGGGATTGGAATTCACAAGCACGATTTCGTAACCCAGTTTCCGAAGCGCCTTACAGGCCTGGGTCCCGGAATAGTCGAATTCACACGCCTGACCGATCACGATGGGACCGGAGCCGATAATCATCACCTTCTTGATATCATGTCTTTTTGGCATAGTAATCATCTCAAAAGAAGAAGTCATTCGCTATAAAACCGCACAAAAAAAGGGTGGCACGGCATTCGCCTCATGCGTTCTGCCGTATACTACCCTCTCTGGCGACTATACTAAATCACGCTCCTTGCCAAACAATAACGAAGCCGTAAAAAGTCAAAATCCGGCGCTGCTTGTCATTCCCGTGGAAACGGGAATCCAGTATTTTCATATATACACTACATGGATTCCCGCCTACGCGGGAATGACGACTTTTTACGAAGGTGCCAAGCAATCACCTTTCCGAATTGATTTTCCTGTACGAGAGCTTCTTAAAACCCGGAAAATGTATATCGCCCTTATACGGGATTCTCATCAGCACCACAATAAAAAAATACAAAATTGTCTTTTTATCAACGGCCTTATCCCCCTGCCGCGTTTTTCAGGGCCTGTAGAAACGCTTCATTCTCTTCCTGATTCCCGACGGTTACCCTCATGCAGTTTTTCAGGACTCCGGAACTGTTGAGATTTTTTATCAGGATCCCGCTCTCAATGAGTTTACGATGAATGACATCGGAATCGACATCGCATTGAAAAAGGATGAAATTCGCCTCCGTCGGATAAGGATGAATTCCCTTTACCCTCTTTAATGCCTCGCAGAGGTCATGTCGTCTCCTGACCACCTCGGCCACCTGATCCATAAAAAAGGTCTGATGATCCAGATAGAAGGCGGCTGCGATCTGTGATAGGGAATTGATATTATAGGGAAGCCTCACTTTATCAAGCTCTCGAACGAAAGAAGCCCGGCCGATAAGGAAGCCGACCCTCATGGCAGCCAGCCCCACTTTGGACAGGGTTTTCAGGACAACCAGATTGTCATATTTCTCAAGTAACGGCAAAAGCGTCTTCCCGGAAAAGTTTCCATACGCCTCGTCAATGACGACAATGCCCTTTGAATGTGCGATGACGGTTTCTATTTTCTTCTCGTTGAAGCAATTGCCTGTAGGACTGTTGGGATAACTGATAAAGACCAGAGCCGGGGCGGCGCTCCCTATCCGATCCAGCATGGCGCCCACATCCAGGTCAAAATCCGGTGTTTCAAGAGGCGCCTCCACGACAACCCGGCCGGCATTCATAGCGATAATCCGGTACATGACAAACGTGGGAACAGGTACCATAACGGTTGATTTTTCATCCATCAGAACCGTACACAGGATCTGAATGAGTTCATCAGAGCCGTTGCCAATCATAACCATATCCGGCTGAACCCCGTAGTATCGGGCAAATCGCTCCCTGATGACGGGAGACCCCGGATCGGGATACCGGTTGAAGGAAACACCTTTCATCGCTTCGAACAAGGCATCCTTCAGAGACGGCGAAAGGGTGAAGGGGTTCTCATTCGCATCAAGTTTTATCCGGCATGACACGGCGCCGGCATAATATCCATCCTGCCTGCGTATCTCCTGTCTTATGAGGTTGTTTATATCCATGACCTGCAACCGCCCTTCATATTCCATTGTATGTTCATATACTTATTTTTCAACAACTGCGCCTTTACTTCCTCTTCTTCAGGGCTGAGGGTCCCCTGCACCAATGCGATTCCCAACGATTCCTCAAAACCCGTCATCAACGCACGGCATAATTCACCGACATCCACAGGCCGATGAGCGTGCTCAAGGACCGACGTTACCGATCGGCTCAATCGCACCACCTGCCCTTCGCAATCGTCGGCGTGTGGCAGCATGACGTCACAGGTTTTGTAAGGATCGAAATCCATCAGGATGGAGCCATGCTGAAGAAATACACCATGGGATCTTACCTGAGCGCTTCCGCAAATTTTCCGACTTTTCACCAGGAGTTCATACCGGGACGGCGATGAGAAGCAGGAGGCCTTGAGGGAATCGCCGTCAGACATGCGGCTGTTATCCGCCATCTCCGCTTCGATGCCAAGGAGGGCCAGTCCGCGGGAAATGCAATGGCTGATAACGCGATACGTCCCGAGTATATCTGACGGGAACAGGGGGTTTGACTCTCTCGCAACGACGGCATAGGTCAAATCCCCTTCATGAAGAACTGCTTTTCCCCCTGTGGGACGTCGAACGATATGGATACGATGACGACGGCACGCCTCGACATCAACTTCCCTTTTTATATCCTGAAAGTATCCGAGAGAGACCGCAGGCGACGCCCAGCCGTAAAACCTGAGAGTCGGCGGCGCGTCTATATGCCGGTTGACTCGAAAGATGGCCTCATCGACGGCCATGTTTTCGAAGGCATCCCATCTCCTGAAAGGAAGAAATCTCCATTGCATCAGGCAGGCTCAATCATTCTCCGCTTCCCTGAGGATGAAATCATGATATTCCCTCGAATCCAGAAGATCATCAAGCTCCTCCGGGTCACTTATGTCTATGACAATCATCCATCCCGTGTCGTGGGGATCGCTGTTGATAATGCCGATGTCATCCATGACATCTTCGTTGACACTGATAACGTCACCGCTGACAGGGGAAATAATCTCAAATACTCCCTTTGAAGACTCTATCGTTCCAAAGGGCTCATCCCGTTCCACGGAGACATCCACTTCGGGAAGTTCGACGGAAAGGATTTCGCCCAATTTTTCCTGGGCATAATCCGTAATGCCGATTGTCGCTAAATGACCTTCAACCCTGACCCATGCATGTTCCCGATTGTAAAACAGATCGTCCGGAAAAACCTTCATATTTCAACATCCTGCTGCTATTGCTTGTTCCATGAGATCTTTGGAAAACACCCTGTTTGTCATTGCGAACGAAGTGAAGCAATCTCATAACCCATTAAATATCGAAGAGATTGCCACGGCACTGCGTGCCTCGCAATGACCAGTTGCATACATTTTCAAAGATATGATTAATTCAATACCGTGAAATCCTTGGGCATTTTTGTCAGGACTTCACATCCACCTTCCTTCACCAGAACCATGTCCTCAATCCGTATCCCCCAGAGGTTCGGTATATAGACGCCCGGCTCTATGGTCACAACCATGCCCGTCTCCAATACATACTCCGATGTGTTCGCGATCCGCGGCGCCTCATGAACATCGAGGCCCACGCCATGACCCGTAGC
>JAPLJQ010000413.1 GCA_026388495.1 Deltaproteobacteria bacterium
CGTGTTCCATGAAAATATTGCCCAAGTTGTTATGGGCCATATGGTTTCCCGTAGTCACGGCAACTGCATGTTCAAACAGGACACGGCTGTTTCTCCAGGTGGCCGTCTGGTTAAATGTAAGGATTGCAAGGAGCAGGAGGGTCGCCCCCGCTGCCGCCGGAATGAAGTATGTGCAAAAAGGGTTTCCTTTCAGAAGATCAGGGATCCCCCAGCTGATCATGACAAACAACCCGATGAGGGGTACGTATACCCAGCGATCGGCCATGGCGGGCCATAGCCCAGCCATCATCAATCCACTGACCGGTATCAGCGTTCCGGCAAACCATAGCCATCCCACCACAAGATACGGATATTTTTTCCAGAATTTAAGCGTGATTGCCGTGATAGACGTCAGCGCGATTGCGGCGGCAAATGTCTGTTCCAAAGGAAAAGACCTGGGAAACGGATACAATACAGCCAGGTCTAGCGGCCAGAGCATCTTTCCGATATAACGCACATACGATACGAGAGCATTTTCGATACGAAACGTCAGTGGCACTACTGAAAAGGGCATTACATTACCCGCAGCTTCAAGCCGCATGGACGAAATCCCGATTGCGGCAAGAGAAAGAACCCCTAAGGGAATCTTTTCCCAAATCACACGGGAAGAAATTACTTCTCTACAATTTGTCAGGATTAATTCTGCTTTAGATGTAATACCTTGATCTGACCATTTAATGCGCCCAAGAGGCCAATAGTCCAGCAGGAGCAGTACGCATGGCAATGTTGCGAGCATGGGTTTGGTCAGAAGCCCCAAGGTAAAAACCATAACTAAAATGAGATAGCGAAAGATGCCTGGGGTTTTTGTATAATGTAAATAGGCAATCATAGTGCATAGCCAGAAAAAGGTGCTTAAAACATTTTTCCTCTCTGCAATCCAGGCGACACTGTCCACGTTGATGGGATGTAACGCAAACAAGGCTGCGACAAAGGCGCTGCTCCACACAGACCCGGTCATTCTCCTCAGAACAATGAACAGCAATAAGGTGTTCAGCATATGGAACAACACATTGACCAGATGATGTGCACCCGGATTAAGACCAAACAATTGAATGTCGGTCATATGCGAGATCCAGACAAGAGGGTGCCAATAGACCTTATCTGTTTTATGGAAACGGAAAGCCCACTGCATGTTTGCAAGACTCAATCCGGACTGGACTTGAGGATTATTAGTAACATACACGTGATCATCGATATTCACAAATTCGTGATTTGCCACCTGACTATAGACGCAGGCCACAGCTAAGACAAGAACCATACCAATTAATAATTCCCGATATTTGTTCGAAAAATAAGGATTAAACCCCTTCATTCCTGTACCTCATAATTCAATATCCGGAATCCAGTGATTGATGAATTCGTAAAAGGCAGGAAAACCCCTGTTTTGTCATTCCGGTCTTGCTACGGAATTCAGTTATTTCAATATGTTCTGGATAACGGCGTTCACTGGCATGACGGTATTCAGACTTCTTACGAGACCATCACTATTAATACAGGATCCTTTCCTGTCATGTCGAATGCTTCTACCTGGCATTCTTGGTACTCGAATCAATAATTTTACCAGTCTGAGCTGTTCCTTGCAATTTTGAAAGGTTTTTTATTGCTTCGGCATATCGCGGATTGATGCGCAACGCCTCATTCAACTCATCGATGGCCTCGCTGATTTGATTCTTCCGGGTCAGGACAACGGCCAGAGTATTGCGGGCCACCGCGTAGTCCGGATGATGCCTAATCGCAGCCCTCAAATAAATGATGGCTTCATCAAGCTTCTCCTGACGGATGAGGATTTCGGCCATATTATTCTCGGCGGCGGCATTCCCCGGACGAAGATGAAGGGCCTTTCTGTAGTATTCCATGGCCTCGTTTTCCCTGCCGCTGGATAAACAGGCATCCGCAGCGTTATAATACGAGTCGGCATAGCGGGGATTAATGGCGATAGCCCGCAAATAATATGTCATGGCCTCATCATATCTATGCTGTCGAAAAAGAGCAATCCCAAGATTATTCAGGTATTTTTCATCACCAGGCTTTATTTGAACCGCCTTCTCGAAGTGACTTTCCGCTTCACCGAAACGTTTGTGCCCCATGAGATAAGTGCCCAGGTTGTTATGGGCTAAATAGTTTCCCTCCGTCACGGCAATCGCATGTTCAGACAGGACACGGCTGTCTTTCCAGACGCCGGTCTGATTAAATGTCAGAATGACAAGGAGCAGGAGGGTTGCCCCCGCTGCGACCGGAATGATGTGCCTGAAATATGGGTTTCCTTTCAGAAATTCAGGGATCCCCCAGGCGATAACGATAAAAAGGCCGATCAGGGGGATATAGGTGTACCGGTCGGCCATGGCCTGATCACCGACCTGGATGATGCCGGAGACAGGCAGCAGCGTAATCAGATACCAAAACCATCCCATGGCCAGATAGGGCGCTGTACGGATGTATCTGAAGGAGAAGAAACATACCGCACCCAGGAATGTCGCGGACAGCAGCACGACGGACATGGGGAAAGAAGTCGGATAAGGATAGAAACAGGCAAGATTCACCGGCCACAACATCTTGGCCACGTATCCCCCATAGGAAACTACCGCATTAACCATCCTTTCTGATAGGCCGATATCTCCCAACGACTTCAATGCCCCCGAACTGCCTTGGCCATAAATCGTTATGACACTGACAACGACGCTGAGGGCAAGAAGCGGGATCTTTTCCAGGATCAGACGCCGGACGGCGATAAACGCACCACCCTGAAAACGCCGTAGCGGCCAGAAATCCAGAAGAAGTAAAACGAAAGGAAGTGTCACCAGCATCGGTTTCGACATGAGTCCCAAACCAAACGCGATCAAAACCCATAGGTAACGTTTAACGGATGGATTGTCTGCATAATGCGTATACGCAGCCATCGTCAGCAGCCAGAACATCGCGCTCAGGACATCCTTGCGCGCCATGACCCACGCCACGGACTCCACATGGAGGGGATGGACTGCAAATAACGCGGCCACAAAGCCGCTCTTCCACAATTCGCCGGTCATCCTGCCGAATATCAAAAACAACAGCAGCGTATTGACCAGATGAATCAGTACGTTCGTTACATGATAGCCTCCGGCGCCCGTGCCGTACATTTTGTAATCCAGCATCAGCGAAAGCCACGTCAGCGGCTGCCAGTTACAGGCAAACAATGTTGTAAAAGCCCAGGAAACACTGCTCCGGTCAAACCCGGCCTGGATATTCTTATTGCCCAGGATGTACCTGCTGTCGTCGTAAATAACAAATTTGAATTGGCTCGTCTGATAGAAAGGCAGGATGACGATCAGCGCCAGTCCAAGGCAAATGAATATATGAATGGGATGAGAACGAATCCACTGACGAATCATGTGTGTTTCTCTTGAAAGGAATTTAAGCCGGCAAAGTTATCGTCAAACATTGGCAGGCGAAGGCTCATGGTCTGAACGACAATACAAAAAAGAAAGGGGGGGGGATTCGCACCCCCACCCTTTTTTCCTGTAGTTTATGTGATGCGGTTGTCAACAGTATCGAAATATTGTCGCCGCAACAGCAACGCTGCTTAAGGTATTGATAGACTATCGCTTGCAACACCGTCGGTGCCGATGACATAGGATCCACCCAGTTCGGCGGCATTGGTATGGGTTGCAGTCACCGTTCCACCGGCTGCGACCACGACCTGATTCCCGGCACTCACCCTGGCGCTTGTATAGATAGCTCCCGAAGCGCCTCCGGCAATGGTTTCAGCGGGCGCGGCAATCCCCGGGTTATCGCCCTGATACGCCACGACAGCCGTGTAAACATTTTTTGCATCCGACTTGGTGCTTGCCATGTAACCTCTTGACTTGTATGCCGTGAATTGCGGGATTGCGATGGCTGCCAGGATGCCGATAATCGCGATAACGATCATGAGTTCGATCAGCGTGAAGCCCTTCTGCCCTTTTTTGTGAAATGAACTAATCATAATCTTTCTCCTTTTCTTTCTTATTAGTTAAATCAGTTTATTTTGATGACCCTTATCATTAAACGCCGGATTCTTTCCGCAACCACCTCCTTCTTTTTTATTACGTTGCCTTATGTCCGTCGAGATCGTTTTGCCTTAGTATAAGCAATGATCATACCATGATTGCCGATCCTGTCGATTACTGGATCAGAAGATCATATATCGTATCATTCATGATGTTTATAATAGTGACTCCGGTTGAAAGATTTCCCGCTTGTTTTTTTTCCGTAGAAGGTTTCCTTCATTTTCACGGGTTTCTTCGTAATTTTTCCATATCCAACCCGATTGCTCTTTACGCATTTCCATCTCCATGATAAGTATTTTCAGGGATCCTATCGCGTCCACCCCTGCCTTAGGCCGAATTCATTTTCCCGCGTAGGCATCGGGATCGTTTTGTGATATAGTTCAGTTAGAACATCGGAGGGAGGTTTTATGTACGAAGTTACCATCCGTAAATCCTTTTCCGCCGCCCACCTCCTCCGGGAGATCGGCGGCAAGTGTGAAGAGCTCCACGGACACAATTTCATCGTCGAGGTGTCGGCCGCCGCCGATGCCCTTAACGACGAAGGGCTTCTGATCGACTTCCGTCTCCTGAAGCGCTGGACCGACGAGATCCTTGACGAGCTCGATCATAAATATCTTAACAAACTCAACTGTTTCAAAGGAATTAATCCCTCTTCCGAACGGATTGCGCGCTTCCTTTACGAGCGAATCGGCGAAAAAGCGAGGCAGGCGAAGGTCCCCCTGACCCGCGTGACCGTCTGGGAATCGGAGAACGCCCGTGTCTCCTACAGCCTATGATTGACATCCAGAACCTGAAAGACGAACGGAATATCGATATCCAGCGGGTCGGCGTCAAGGGGCTCAAATACCCCATCGTCGTCTTGGACCGCGCCCGCGGTACGCAGCCAGTCAATGCCACGATCAACATGTATGTGAACCTCCTCCGCCGCTTCAAGGGGACGCACATGAGCCGCTTTGTCGAGGTCCTCAACGAAATTCGGGAGCAGGTGAACATCCGGACGTTTCACAGCATCCTGGAAAAGATCCGCGAAAAATTGCATGCGGAAGCGGCGCATATTGAAATTGAATTTCCCTACTTCATCGAGAAGGCGGCGCCTCGATCCGGCGCGAAGAGCCTGATGGAATACCGGTGCCGTTTTTTAGGAACCAGCGACGTCAGGGGGATGGATTTTGTCGTGGGAATGGCGGTCCCGGTCACGACCGTCTGCCCCTGTTCCCGGGAAATCAGCCGCGCCGGCGCCCACAACCAGCGGAGCATCGTCACCGTCATGGTCCGGTTCCGCAAGTTCTTCTGGATTGAAGATGTAATCAGAATGATCGAAGAATCGGCCAGCGGGGAGGTCTATTCGCTGTTGAAGCGTGTCGATGAAAAATTCGTTACGGAGAGGGCTTACGACAACCCGATGTTCGTCGAAGACGTTGTCCGGACCGTGGCGGGACGGCTCGGAGCGGATCCGAACTTCACCTGGTACAAGGTGGAGGCGGAGAATTTTGAAAGCATCCACAACCACAGCGCCTATGCCTGCGTGGAGAAGGAATAGCCATGAAAAACGAGGAAACGGATCAGTTTTTCAATCTTTACCGCCACGGATTCATCCGAGTCGCCGTTTGCACCCCGACAGTCAAGGTGGCCGATACCGGCTTCAACGCGGGAGAGACCATCCGTCTCGCCCGCGAGGCCGTCGAGAAGAAGGCCGTTTTTGCCCTCTTTCCGGAGCTGGGGCTTTCGGCCTATTCCAACGATGACCTTTTCCAGCAGACAGCGCTCCTCCAGGGGGTCATCCGCGCGATCGAGCGGATAGCCCGCGAGACGGCTTCGCTCAACGTGATCCTGGTCGTCGGCGCCCCCCTGAGGGTCGACTCCCGGCTGTTCAATTGCGGAATCGTTCTCCATCGCGGCCGGATCATCGGGATCGCCGTTAAATCCTACCTCCCCAATTACCGGGAGTTCTACGAGGGCCGCCAGTTCAGCCCTTCGGAAGAGGCGCTATCGAAAACCATCCGCCTCTGCGGCCAGCAGGAGATCCCCTTCGGAGCCGATCTGCTGTTCGAGGTCGGCAATATCCGCCATTTTCGCTTCTTTTTGGAGATGTGCGAGGACGTCTGGGTCCCCATTCCCCCCTCCTGCTTTGCCGCCCTGGCCGGGGCGACCGTCATCGGAAACCTTTCCGCCTCGAACGTCACGATCGGGAAAGCGGAATACCGGCAGAGCCTGACGGCCAACCAGTCCGCCCGCTGCATCGCCGCCTATCTCTACGCCGCCGCAGGTCCCGGGGAATCGACAACGGACCTGGCCTGGGACGGACACGCCATGATCTATGAAAACGGCAATCTCCTCGCGGAATCGGAGCGGTTCGA
>JAPLJQ010000284.1 GCA_026388495.1 Deltaproteobacteria bacterium
GGAAAATCCTGTGATTTCCTGGGCGGTTCTGTTGAAAGACTTGATTTTACCCTGGAGGTTGATAGTCATAATGCCCGTGTCCACGGATTCGATGATACTTCTGTGGAGCAAATCGAGTTGATCGAAGGCTGTTTCTTTCTCGGCAAGAAGCGATCTCGTTATTTTTTCTTTTTCAACAACAAAGCTGGCGAGAAAGGCAATGATATAAAATGACAGGATATGGATAAAGATTCTTGTAAAGACATACCCGGCAGAAAACGGGTAATCATAAATGATCATATCATACAGGGGATAAATGATCCGATAATATTCAAGATCAAGCATGAGGCCGTAAAGGATACTGCTGGCGGAAGCTATGATCAATCCACCTCCCCTTGCGAGAAACAGAACCGAATAGATAATGACAAGGGGATAAAATACGGAATAAATGCTTCTGATACCGCCGGTAACAAGCACAAGTCCGGTGATTAAAAGCACATCGCACAAAGTCTGAATGTATATGTTTATCTTGAGATTATTGATGAATTTTGGAAGAATAATATAGATAATCGTAAGCAAATAAGTCAAAATTATAAGGACATAAAGAGCGATAACTGATGTCTCGGGGAGGAGCTCTGCTTTTCTGACATTGATTAAGATAGTTATCCCGAGTAAGAAAGTGGCAATAGCTACCCTCGATAGCATCAACCATCTGAGCCTTACCGATATGTTTTCTTCCTGAAGCATTGAATGACTCATCACACCATGATGTCTGAATGAAAAAAGTATATATTCACAATAAAATATTATATTATTTTTAAATATTTTTCACGATGAATTTGATGAGTCAACCCTATGCGAAAGCCATTGGTTCCTCTCCTTGTTGCCATGATGGCAGGTATTGTAATCGGTAATTATATTAGGATTCCTGACATACTGTTGCTGTTCTGTCTCTTTTCTGCCTTCATCTTATTATTAATTCCAGCAAAATTAAAAAACTGGAAGGGCTTGAAACTGTCGCTCCTGATGTTGTCATTCCTCTTCCTTGGTGTTCTAAATATCAATTTATATCTTAATCCAGATCAAGGCACAAATCACATCATTCATTATGTAGGAAAAGAAAATATAATTATTGAAGGCGTTATCTCTGAAAACCCTGAGGTGTCGCCTGATAAAACTGAAATAACTGTTTCTGCAACCCGAGTCATTCGTGATGACGCCGATGTCCACGTTGAGGGACTTGTCCGGCTTTCTGTCAAAAATTTCAGGATCTTTGCATACGGAGATTATGTACGATTCAGGGTGAGGCTCAAAGTACCTCACAATTTTAAAAATCCCGGTGGTTTTGATTACGAAAGACACCTCAGATACGAAGGTATCTCTGTTCGCGGTTTCATCAATGACCCATCCGGTATTGTGGTCATCCGAGAAAATCAGGGAAATGTCTTAAAAACACGTCTTGAAAAATTCCGGCAATGTCTGAAGAAAATCATCCGCGACAATTCCCTGTCGCCTGATGGAGAAATCATTCAGGCCATGATTCTTGGAGATCAGAAAGAAATACCAAAGGATGTGATGGAAAAATTCAATAAAACCGGCACATCCCATATTATAGCTATTTCCGGCTTTAATATCGGCATCATAGCCGTGTTATCCATGTTTATCGTGCAGCTGATCATGAAATCTTCATCATATCTCCTTTTAAGGTTCAACATGAATGTGGTTTCTGCCGTTTTTGCTATCATTCCTGTTGTGAGTTATACCTTTATTGCAGGGATGGGGATGTCTGTGGTCAGGGCTGCCATCATGGCAGTCACATTCATGATAGCCATCATCCTGGGAAAGGAGAGGGATCTATATAATACGCTTGCCCTTGCGGCATTTATAATTCTTGTTACATTTCCTCATGCCCTGTTCGATATATCATTTCAACTGTCGTTTATGGCTGTATGGGCCATTCTTTTTATTACCCCCCGACTGATGAAATGGCTGCCTGAAATTGATCATACAGTAAAAAGTAAATACATGATCTTTAATATCAATACGCTGAGAAATGTTTTCATATTTCTAATCGTATCGGTCAGTGCGACACTGGGGACATTGCCGCTGATTGTATATTATTTCAATCGGGTATCCACCATTGTTATTCTTTCAAATATCGCTGTCGTCCCAGTGCTCGGCATTATCGCTATTCCCGTTTGCACAGCGATTATTCTCGCCGCTCTGATA
>JAPLJQ010000464.1 GCA_026388495.1 Deltaproteobacteria bacterium
CCGCTTTTCAGCATGCTTTTCAGAGGGATCAGGTTATAGGCTCGATTGCCGAGAATACTTAGAAGGTATTCCATTGGCTCCTCTTCCCATGTAAGAAAAGGGGGCTGGACCGCAAAATGGATACCGATGCGTGCTGCTCTTTCCCGTTGGACAGGGGAAATGAGGTTTGCATGGATGATGATGTGCCGGTGATCGGACCGGGGGAAATCTTCAAGGGCTTCTTCGTAAGCCGTGATGGCCTGCCCGACTGCCGCATCTCCTATGGCATGCACGGCAACCTGAAGGCCGATGCGATTGGCTGTTTTGACGAAATGGCTGACCTGACTTTGTGAGTAGGCCATTATGCCTCTGTTGTCAGGGTTGTTTGTATAGGGTTCCAGAAGGGCGGCATCTTCGGATCCGAAACTTCCGTCAAGGGCCGTGGCAAAACAACCGCCGATTCGGGGCAATTTACGACGGACAGCCTTCCGGACATCCATGGTCTGGAAATAGATGCGAAAATGCAGGGGCAATCCGCTTGCGGCCAGACGCAGGATGTCGATATCAACATCCAGGGGAAAACCAAGGCCCTCCGAGGTATGAATCAGCGCGATACCTTTTCCGGCGACGAAATCTGTCCCGGCGATTAATGTTTTCAACAGGGTATAAGGTGAAACGGATCCTGTGATGTGATTTACAGCCTTGTAGTAGGCCTGTTGAGAAAGCCAGCCCGATGCCCTGTCAAAACCCGGATCGCCGGTGATCGTTTCCGGGAGCTTTCGAAGCAGTGTTGAATTTGCTATGGCCGCATGACCATCGTATTTTACGAGGAGAAGGGGCTTGGACGTTACCTGATCGAGGAGGGTTATGTCGGGAAGCTGCTTTTCCTGAAGGGTATGGGCGGAACAGCCAAATCCCATGATGATCTTTTCATCAGGATGAATATCTTCATATCCGCGGATACAGTCAGACAGGTCATCCCATGTTTTTGCACCCCGAACGTCAAGATTTGCCTGAAAAAAACAGAAAGATTCAAAGTGCATGTGGGTGTCTGCAAAGGCCGGGACGACACATTGGCCTTTCATATCCGTTCGTCCCGTGACGCCTCGGTATGTATCGGGAATGTCATGGCCGGTGAATACAATACGTCCACTATCTTCAATGAGGACACTGAAAATCCGGTTTTTATCTTCGCAGGATATAAAAAGGCCATTTTCGAAAATGTGCATGGTGTTTTCTGCACTTAGTTAGTCTTCACGATGGAGAGGAGATGTCGCTCGATCTCCTCTCTGGGCAAAACTCCGACCAGCTTGTTGACAATTTTACCGTCCTTGAAGAGCAGCATTGTCGGTATGTTTTGAATGTGATAGGTGGAGGAAGTCAACGGATTTTCATCCACATTCAGTTTGACAATCTTAACCCCCCCTGCGTATTTTGAAGCCAGTTCTTCCAGAATTGGCGCCAGCAAGCGGCACGGGGAACACCATGGCGCCCAGCAGTCCATCAGGACTGCACCGGAATGGGAAAGCACTTCCCTTGAAAAGGTTCCATCGGTGATGTCCACAGGATGCCCGGTATCGGCGCTGATGACCAGAGGGATACCACATTTGCCACAGATGGGCCGCTGATTGAGCCTGTCCTCCGGCATGCGGTTTTTTGTTCCGCAACTGAGACAACGGATAATCATATCATCAAGAGGAGCATGGCATCTGCCGCATGTAGGCCGGTCGTGAAGCCGATTTTGAGGTATACGATTTTTTGTACCGCAGTTGAGGCACCGGATAATCATCTGATCGTAGGCCATGTTGATCCCTCAACATTTTTTAATATTATCTCTTATATGAGGATGAAAAGTCAACAGCCCTCTTTCGAATGAGGACACGATGACCGCTAAAGCGTATGTTCATGTGAAATAACCGCAATGACCTTCGTCATAGGGGGAAAAGATGGCGACATTGCCGCCACCCCCGTTATAACTGTCGTAGTATCCGTTTAGAGCGGATTTATTGAAAGGCGACTAACAAGAAAAGGCTTTGATAAAAGCAATATTATTATTTTGTGCATATCTAAAACAAATCATATTAGCTATTTACATTCACGACACCCACCTTTTTGAGCCACAAAACGGGAGCGATGTCAGTCATTAGTATAATAATTGCGTGTATATATATAAGGCCTGTACACCGGCATGCCGGTGGATGGAATCATTGGGCTGGCGTTTTCTTCCGGATTGCATAAAAGTGATCAATGAAAAGATGAAATGTGCCAATGATTGACACAACTACCAAGTCTTTACTATGAAGAATTATTATCTCTCAACGGTTCGGAAAGAAATCTTCAAAAGTAAAGCTGAGTGGGGAATATTTTGGAAAGAAAACAGGATTTGGAAATATTATAATCTTTTCAGCATCACCAACTCATCATCCATGTTATGGCGGACGCATTCCAGCCTTGGCGAGGCTATTAAGAGACTTTCTGCGGCTGTCCGCTTCAGACGAAACGGAAACAGGTTTGTGCTCTCCAGAAGGTCTGTGAGTCTTGTCGAGCCGTTGGAGTTCGCATGAAGGGCAGCCTCAATCATCAATGCGATAAGTTTTGGATCATCAATAGATAAGGTCAAGCCACGACGATAGATGCCTTTTGTTTCGGTTTCCTGCAGGATACCCCAGGCAATAAAAGATCTGAGGACGTAACGAACCCTTCTGAAAACGGATTCCCGCTCGCCGTACTGTTCGCAGATGCGGCGCTGAACCTGTTCCGCGGTGATGGTTTCCTGGAGCCTCAGCAGTCGTCCTGCCTGGCCCGCTACAGCGCCCCAGAAGGGATATGTTGCCATAAGCATAGCCCAATGTATCGCCAGACGATCTCCGCCCGACTTTATACGCAGCAACTCCAAGCCACCTTTCCTCAAATCGGCAAGCTCCCTTGGCCCGGATAACCAGACGTTCATCAAAATAGTCACGGTTTTAGAAAGCGACCCCCGGACAGATGGGTTGGATGTTGGAAAACTGGCCGCTAAAATTTCCAGCATGTTTTGCTTGACCGTGCTCGGCTGATTGTCGGCCAAAGCAAGCTGAGCCGTTCGTTCTAACCATTCCAAGCGAACGATCCTGTCAATGCCGATCTGCTGTATCCGACTCTTGGGTTTCATACGGACTTCCTCTCTATTTGAACAAGAGGAACGATGACTTCCTCTATGGATATCCCACCGTGACTTACGAGACGTTCTTTTTCACGAACGAACGCTTTTCGAGAGGGCGCCAGCAAGGGCAAATAATCGTTCGGCAACCCAACGGGTGGCCATTCCACCGCATCCGGAAAACGATCTGCGACCTTTTTCCTCAGAAGCGGATCAGAATAGATGCGGACCCGTTCGCCGCGCAGGTCGGCGACTGCCCCTTCCGAGGGACGTCCACAACCTTCTGCTTCAATGTTTCCGTGATCTGATGTCAGAAAAACCCGGAATCCCCGGTCGAGGAGCAGGTCAAAAAGAAACGCCAGGTAAGACTGTTCCGCCCATTGACGCACTTGGTTGTGCATGCCCGCCGTGCCCAGTTCCATGCCGTGCATGATTCTATCGATCTTGTCGATGACCAGCCCCGCCACTCTTATCCTGGGATAAGAAAGCAGTTCTTCGAGATGGCTCAGGTTCCCGTCACCCAACCCCTTGGCGTAGGCGATCTCATTTGGCGTCAGTCCTTGATCTGCCCAGAACTGTGACCACAAGGGAGATTCCTTCTCGGTCGTCAGGATGCTGTTCGGAAAGAAGATCGGTGGCTTGCCGGCGAAGAGGGCTTGCCGTGAGATCGAGGTGAGTGTCGGAATCCATGCGAATACAGCGCTCTCACGGAACTGAATTATGGGTCGCTGGGACGCAATTATTTTACGCAACGATATCCACTGGTCTAAGGCCAGCCCGTCAATCACCAGGAGAGCGGCCTTGAATGTCTTGTCCTCGACCACTTGGCGCGCCAGGTACCGGGGCAGGTGATGGAGCATGACCGGCGGCGCAGGAGGCAGGTTGATCAGCCCGGCGAACCTCCGGGTCAACCAGAAAGTGAAGGCATGGTCAACGTGGGTCTGAATTTCTTTGATTCCTTGCTCGGTTTTGATATCAGCGGGCGCCTCATGGGCAATGGCGATCAACTCCGCCCAACCGCGGGCAAACAGTAACCAATCTCCATAGCGAACATCCTCAGCCGGAATAGCAGTGCGGATGTTGGTGAGCAGCTTTTCCAGACGACGCATTCGATCTCCGGCAGAGTCGGTTCGGACGCCGATGCCGGCCCAGGTCTTGGCGATCATTCCCGCCTGTTCGTGGGGTACCGGGCGCAGAAGACCTTCAAGAAAGAAGGTGTCCATGTAAACACGGACATCATTGTGATCAAACGGCAGGTCCGGCGGTCCCGGTATCTGGAAATTGTATCCGGCATATTCTTCGACACAGGTCTGGGTGTCCTGAACATGCCCCCGGTTCAGGAATACCGGCCAGCGTTCCTGCAGGAAGGACAAAAAAGCTTCCCGATCCGGAACGATTCTTTCCAGAGGCCACTCGGCAAAGCTGTCATTTTGCCGGAGAATCTGGATGAAGCGGTTGTCGAGAACACTGGGTATGCGCTGTCCGCGGTAGTGACGGCGCAGGAGTACCCTCAACAGATCGGATGGCTGCTTGATGAGTTCCACTGCGATCTCAAAAACATGCCTAAGGACAAACTCCTTGGTGGCGTTATCACCGAGCTGCCCGGGCATATGGCGCTTCTGGGCTGTGTACAAGGCGTCAAGATCGCCGCGATCCAGGACAGTAATGATGGGATAACTGAGAGTGGGAAAGATGTCGCCAAGATTGAAGGACAGCTTGCGACCAGCCTGAAGCAGATCGAAGGGCAATGTATTGAGGTCGCTGGCCTGGGATTGCAATACTACCACAAGGTCGGTCTGTTCTCCGCAATCCCACCGCGAACGGAACCCGGATTCGTAAGCATAGCGAAAAGCGATAGGGTCTTCAAAAGGAATGAGCTCGAATCCCCGTTCCCGGATGCCCTCCAGTATTCCTTCCTCCAGCAGCAGCCCATCCGGGTCCGCCACCAGGGTAAGCCGCGAAACCTGCGGGGTAAATTCCTTGAGAATCTGATCACGCCAGCTACTCACGGCTGCTGCCCTCCTGCCAAGCATTCTCAAGTCCGAGGCAGGCCGCCTTTATGCGGCTGCCCTTCAGGCGCTTGGTATTACGTTTGCACCATGGCAGCCACACCCGGCAGGTCGTCGCGCCCCAGGGCGTCTGAGCTTCGATGACCTGACATAGCTGCCGGTGATCCGGACTATAGTACCAACTATGAGGATCAGCTCGCATCATTATCTACACCAGACCCATCTCACTCAGAAAACGCGACGGCTTCTTGTCCCAGCCGCGGTAACGTACCGCATACGTGATCGTCAGAGATTCTTGCGCCCGCGTAATAGCCACAAAACAATTACGCCGTTCTTCCTGCATCTCGCGACTCTTGTCACCTTTCTTGATGCTCTGGAACGACGGCAACTCGTCTTCCGCAAGGCCTATGAGGTACACATGGCGGAACTCCATCCCCTTGGAACTATGTATCGTCAGACAACGAACCGCATTAGCGGGGATAGGTGCCGATTTCTCCGACAGGTCGAACTCCTGAAGAAATGTGTTCAGCGTCAACTCGTCTCGGCCATACTTATCCACAACGCGCTGCTGTAAGTTTTCCCAGATTGATTTCTCTTCGTTATAATCGGCGAAGCCCTCTTCGGTGTAGGTGCCTAGCTTCTTGTCTTGCTCGGCGAACCATGTGAATGCAGACTGGGAGAATCCCAGAACGTTCAGACGGTTCACAATATTTCGCTGCCCACTCTCAAGAAACTTTACTGTATTACCGTCAACCCCGTCTCGTACCAGCGCGGTCTCAAACCAGCACCTCAACAAGTCACCACCGACTCTTGCCGCATCTGCCGTGATTTCCTGGACGTCAAGATCGACCCCCTCTATTTCGAAAAATGCCTTGCACAACCGGCGCAGTTGTTCGCGGTCGCTACGTGCGTTTGCCAGCCTGAGTACGGCGTGAAGCCACCGAAAAGGTGCACTCGCGAACTCAGTCTTGCGAATCGTGAGTGACGCCGCTATGCCCCTTGCTTGCATTTTGGCCACCGCTGATTCGAGGATTCTTTTTGTACGGGCGAGGATTGCACATTCACCCGTATCCCCTCCGTGTTGAGTCGCAATATCCTCCGCGACCCAGCCCAGTTCATCGTCCATGGTTGGGAATTTCTGAATACGAACAACTTGGGCTGTCGTCTCCTCCTTGATAGCATATAACGGCTCTTTGTCGGCAGCGCGTTCGAGGTTGTGTTGAATCAGACGGTTGGCTAGGACAATCACCTCCGGCGGACAGCGGTAGTTTGCCGGGAGTTGAACGACGCTCATCTTGAAATCATCTCGGAGGCTGTTGAGGCGTTCGGGACTGGCACCATTCCACTGATAGATGATCTGGTCGTCGTCAGCCACAACAAACAAGTTTTGGGGATCATCGCCGACGATTGCCTTCAGCACTAGATACTGAACAAGATTGGTATCCTGAAATTCATCGACGCATATGTGCGCATAGATGGTTCGGATCTGCTTTGCGATCGCAGGCTTCTCGGTGAGAAGGTTGTAGGCTATGATCAGAAGCGAAGAAAAGTCGAGCCGATTATTAGAGATGAGCTGTCTTCGATATTCCGTGTACAAAGCAGATAGCTTCCAAGCGAAATCCTGATCCTGAACAAGTCGCGCTACTTGTGATTCAGGGACAGCGTTACTCAGAAGGCGATCAATCATCGGAAGAAGCTTCATGTCGTTCTTATCCGTATCAATTCCTTTGCGACTCACTGCGGTAATGGCGTCGCCCAGTACGCCCTCGCGATCCGAGTCCTGGTTGAGAATAACGAAGTCCGGCTTGATGCCAACATGGCTGCCATGTTGCCGAAGGATATCCGCACAGAACGAGTGAAACGTGGTCAGCAGCACTCTTTCCCTACTGTCGGGGACCAGTTCCTCCACACGCTGTCGCATCTCAGCCGCAGCCTTGTTCGTAAAGGTCAGGCCGAGTACCCGGAAGCGCTTGCCTGGCGAATCAAGAACAAGCTTGGCGACACGTATCGTGAGAACACGGGTTTTGCCTGAACCGGGACCAGCAAGAACGAGCAGAGGCCCTTCATCCCATTCGACCGCCACACGTTGATTGGAGTTGAGGCCTTCAAGGTCAAGAGTCATGACTGAACCTCCCCGATGGCAATGGATGCTTCGATCATCGTTTTGAGTGCATGGGGAACGCTACCGGCTCCACGGATGCGCATGTCCGCCATTACTTCTCGAATGCGCGAAGGTTTATCCTTTTTGGGTTGAGCGGAGACCACTTGTTGCCAGTACATGGGGTCACCCTTGGTCGTTGTGATAAAGTGCTTTTTCTGTGCTGATATATGGCTCTCATAGATGTGACCAAATCCGGACTCGCACAAGAGAACCTCGACATTGGCCTGTGGGAGGATGGATATATGCTTCGCTGAATCCTCTCCTTGAAGGTATTTCTGGCACGTTTCTGCATCGGTGCGCCCCTGAACATCACCATCGCCGACGAAGTACCAGCCGATCCCCAGCTTAGATGCCACTTTCAGGAGTAGCTCCACACCGGAATAGCGCGTATTTACGAAACGCACGCCGAGACGATCAAGGTCGTATCCAAGTATGTCCGCAGCCTCCCTGAACACCCAGTATTCAGACTCACCCTCTCCCAGAAGCCAACATCTGGAGAAGAGAAGTTCGCCGCGGCAACTCTGGAGATGGAAATCTATCTTCAGTTGCTCTTCTGTGGTGAGCATGCCAGGTTGTATTGCTCGGACCACAACGGCACCTTTCTCGCGGCAAAAGCGGCGGATGGCGGTCAAGGGTACACGAGATAAGAGATCCCCGGAGTGTGTGGCGATGATCTTCTGACCCGCGACGGCGCCAAGTGATGCCCACAGTGATCGCACGGCACATGGATGAAGGTGCGCCTCGGGCTCTTCGAGAGCCAGAAGAGGACGGCTCAGGGGATCGTATTGCTGGCTGAGCATTGTGGCGAAGAAAGCTTCGAAAAGAAAAATTACCGCCAAACTCTGCGTGCCTGAACCATGGCGCGCAAGTGGTAATGGCGCACCCGTTGGTGCAGTGATGTTGACTTGGGCCCTGTTCAGCAAGTCCATTATCCGAGTTGGAAGAGCTTCGATGTCCACAGCACCTCCTTTACCGATCGCCATTATCTCCTGCACCTTCGCAAGGTGCGTCTTTACTGCCTGGAGCGGTGCGTGGGCCTTGAGCACCTCATTGTTCAGCAAATTTATCTCCGCCTGAAGGCGTTCACGGATGTCGTCGGGGATACCGGGATTCCTAAGGAACGGCGACCAAAAAGCCGATCGACCGTGAAATTCCCTTGCGGCATCTCGAAGCGCCGACAGGTAGAAAACGGGGGTTAGTTGTAGGAAGGTGGTCAGCAATTGTGGACGTTTTGTTTTGGGCCCAAGAGGATTGCTGTTGGTATCAAGGAAGTCCCAATCGGAACTGAAATCCTTGAGTGCGGGATCAAAACCGCTGCTTATGCGCAAGATGATGTGTCGGACATTCCCGTCGTCGAACACGACAACGTCACCCAGCGCCTGCACGAGATCATCTGGCTCGTTCTCATCCAAAACAAAATTTAGAATAATGGCCAGGACCCCAGTCTGTTCGGGCTCTGTTTTGTTGGAAGATAGGTGATAATCGTAGTCCTCAAGCCCGCCACCACGACGTGTGGCTGTACGTGACAAGCAAAGACGTATCGCATCGAGGAAGCTTGTTTTGCCGGAGTTGTTCTCTCCGATCAGAACCGTGGTGGGCATTAAATCCACCTCGACATCACGAAAGCATCTGAAGTTCTTGATCTGAACTTTCTTCAGTATCATGTTATCAACTCTCCCTATGATCGCAGCAAGTCAATTCTCTACCCCCGAGCGGGTAAGCGCCTGGTCGTACCACATGAGGAGCTTCGGGTCTTCCTGGAGGACGTTTTCCGGGATCTTCTTGGCTACCTCGATAATGGTGCGGTAACCATCTTCTGATTTATCCTGCCATGCCTTTTTGAACCCGGCGCGGACGGCCTCGAGACGGAAAACCTTCAGGCGCTTCTGGCTGGACGTCCGGTACTCCTCGAACTCCTTAAGCAGCGACCTCTCGCGCAGCTTCTCCAGATCGCCGGCCTTATTCGGGTCGGGCACGAACCATCGGTCCTTGCCCTTGGCGCGGAGGCTCTCATCGTCCTTAGGCAGGTTACGCAGTTCCTTGAAGTTCGTGGAGAGGTAGCTGTGAATCTGGCTTGGCACCTCACTATTGCCGTCGTAACGTAGGAAGTTCTGCTCCAACAGTTCCGACAGCTCCATGGGTTTTTCGTGCTTCTGCCAGCCGCCTTGAGTCTCACGCATGAACTGCGGCTGGAGTTCCTGAAAGGTCTGCGGCTTTCTGACGATTTGCTGCTTGAGCCATTGGATGGCGGATGCTTCGTCGGACACGAAGAGGTCAAGCTGCAGCAGTTCACGCGATGTCATCCGCTTGCGCTCGTATTCAGCAACCTGATCCGTCAGGAAGTACATGCTATCGCGCTCGGGGAAGCGCTGGGCCAGTCCCTGGTAAAAGTCGCCTGCCGAGAGGGGCACGCTGACTCCGCGCTGAACGTGGAAAGCCACCATGCGGTCGAACAACAGAACTTGTTGTCGCTCCGCTATCATTTGTCCGAACCCGCCCTTGACAATGAACACGGGAAGCTGCCGAAGGTGGGTTCGGATAAAATCCCACATCCCTTCTTCGGTACCAGCCTGGAGTTGGAATCGCTTTTCGAGACCGCCGTTCGGTTTGTATGCGGAGATGACAAGGTCCTTGTCGACTGCCTTGGCATGCATCTGCTTCTTGGTCTTCATCCCCTTATCAAGCATGCTGACGTCAGCGATGATGAAACCGGCGCGCCCCATAGCCTCCTGTATCGCGGTCCAAACGGCGTTCTTGGAATTGTGAAACTCAACCGTAACCCACCGGCCTGGCTTGAGGACGCGATAGACCTGTTTCAGGCAGTCCGTCATCATGTTCGTGTAGACGGCCAAATCTTTCCGTTGCTTTCCGCTGACAACGGCATCCTGACCCGAGCTTGTGAATACGCGAAGCCACGCCTCCCACAAAAAATTCAACTCGGCATAGGGTAAGTTGTCGCCGAAGGGAGGATCGATGAACACGTAATCAACGGAGCTATCCGGGATCAGCACGGAGGAGAGAGACTGTGTGGTTATGGCTACCGCAGAGCCGCCCTTTGGAATTGCACTACCAAATCTCTTGATCTTGCCGGTCAATATATAGGTCGGGCTCGGTTCACTGACTGTTGATCCGATGTAGAGGGTACCGCTCAGAGCGCGGTTAACTTGGGAATAAGCATTCTTTAAGAACCTATTACGGCGCGTAAAGCTCACAACGACGCTCTGCAACGTGAACCGCCAGAGCCGCTTCATCTCCTCTTTGGGCAGGTCATCAGCCATTTGCCACAACAGAGAGAACGCGACGAGCTGGCGCGGCAGATGAAAATCGTGTGCTCGGCTGATCCCCTCGTGATATCCGCGATAGAGGTCGCCCCATTCTTCCCCCTCCGGTACAAACATCATCAATTCCGTCGGGTACTCGATGGACTCGATCAGCCTTTCGATTTTCTCAAGGGAGGCGAGATCATCCTTGTCGGGTTTCTTGCTCTTCTTCGTTCCCTGGTGCTGGTATCGAATCGCTACCGGACGCAAGACCTGACGCGTCCGGGTCACCTTTAACACCTTGTCGTAGTAGGTGGTTGTGCGTCTGACGAGATCGCGCTTGGAAACCTCTGCCGAGCAATGTGGACAAGTGGGCTGATCCTCAATCGTTCCTGACGCCTCATCATAGGCCAAGTCCCAGAACTCCAATTCTCCGGCGCAATGGGGGCAGGAAAAGATGTCCGACCAAATGGTGAAGTCAATCGGACAGGTCGCGCCTGTCTTGGGGTCCCTCGTCTCATACATCCATCCGTATTCGCGGTTGAATTTGTCCAGAAGCTTCCTCGCAAGTCGCGTGAACCCCTCCGAATCAGTTGTCACATTGTAACCAGCGCCTATCAATGTTGCAGCGGGTGAGAGGTCGTTCAGAACAGCAAATCGGTCCCCGCATCGAGAGATTGTCTGCTTGTCTTCATCCAGGATGCTTCCATCCTCTGTCAGTGTATAACCGAGAGATGCAATTGCGCTTCGGTCTCCACATAGCTGCGCGGCTACCCCGGTCATCCCCGTCCCACAAAACCCGTCAAAGACCACATCCCCCGGCTCGGTGTAATGCAGGATGTACCGCATGATGGCTTTGTGCGGCACCTTGGTGTGGTAGGAGTGGGCGTTGTAGATCGGGTCGTTCTTACCCTCGCTCACATCCGCGGCGAACGGCTCGCGGCTGTAAGGTATGCTCGGGTCGAAGGGCTTGCCATAGTGCTTGATGAAGTCCGCGATGAAGGGGTTCGGGCAAGCGGTGTAGTACGGCGGGTCGGACAGCGCCAGGATGTCCTCGTCCGCGCCGATGGGGAACCCCTCGATCTTTCGGAACTCGGGGTCCTTCAGCTTCTCGCGCAGCTTCTCCAAGAAGTGTTTCCACCGCTCCTCGTCATTGAGAAAAGTCATGCCAAGGCAATCTACCTGCTTGCTCCGCTGCTCCTCAAGTTCCTCTTCATAGGACTTTTCCCATATGTCCTGCTGATTCTCGTAAAAAAGCTTCCTCGTGCAGTGATCACTGTCCTTGTTATGTGTCATAGTTTATTGCTCAGATGTAGAATTTGAACTTTCGGCTGGGATCCTTGACCGTCGGGTTGGAAACAAGGATTTCACCGATAGCGTTTGAAAACCCAACGGTAACTGGTTGCGACTCCCCGAGACGACAAGCGTTGTAGTTGAGCTTTGTCAGCCCGAGTATGTCTCGCGCGACCTGAGCAATGTCAGCTTTACCATGCTGCACATTTATCCGGAGTGGAGCTGGCACCTCCCAACCATCGTACGTGCCCAGGCGCGGTGAGAACCCCGAAGCCCACAGATAGCAGCTGCGATCACCTGTCAACCAGCATGTCCCGCGAAGAACCGGCCGTGTTCCCTCCCGGAAAACCCGCACACCGCCTGGAGGTTCCTTGCGGACGCGAATGCCAACAAGCGATATGTCACTTGGGCATGCGGCCTGAAACCCTTCGAATTCCTCAGTATCAATCGTAGAGCGACAATGCAGAAAGACCTCGCGGAGAGGCTTCCCTCCCAATTCACCATATGACTGTAATGCCTGCTTAAGCAGGTTCGTAGCCGCTTGTTTGGAGATGTGATACTCCTTCGTCTGTGGTGAATACCAAGGCCCATACTCTCCCATAAACACCATGCCGTCACCGTCGTCGAGGAACATCTGGGCGGCGCAGCATGCTGTCCGCTGTCCTTTATCATTCTCGGCACGGCGATATGCCATGCCAATATAACAGACACCATCTCGGGCTGACGCGAGCCGCCAAGGCTTCCCGCCGGATTTGTAGTAGACAGCGAGACTAAGATTCCATGCGCGATCGCTCAATGGGGTCAATCCGCGTTCACCAGGGATATTGGTATCGTGCAGGCGTAGAGTTGATTCCCGAACAATCTGAATAGGCTTCCCTAAACCCATGGCGCGTGCCTTGATCTGCCGTCGGAAATCGACCGAGAACTGGTAGTGAATAGGATCGTAGGAATAGAATAGATCTATTTGACCTCTGGCCCTGATTCGTTTCTGCTTAGACTTGAGACTAAACCCTGTCCCTTCTGCAACGCGGGACTTCGGGCGGCAATTGAGATAGACGATGTCCGGGACCACGCAGATGATCACGGTCACATCCTCATCGCGTGCCACTATGCGCTCTATTCCATGGAGATAGGCATCAACGACGCTTCCTGCACGTTTGTTTGCATCCCTATCAACCACTGCTCGGTGCAATGCATCAGCGTCAAGTTCGAACTTACTTGTTGACCTGGTTGGCCATTGAGCGCCGAATGCAGCTTCAAATCCAGGAAAGATTGGCCAGAGCCGACGAGCCAGGTCCTTGTCCTCGTCAAGTACGGGCGCGCTGATTCGCGTAGCAAACTGAGCAAACGCCTTGGTGCCTTCCGCCGTGCCGACAAGGCCGTATGAGATACTCGCCGGGTGTGATGGAAGGTCGGCGTCAAAGGGCCCGAAAATCGAGAGCCCATCGCGTGGGTGAACAACACGCTGACCGTACCGGAACTCAAGGAACGGTTCGGGAAGGATAACAATCTGATCATCCATCTTCGGACTCCTGTTTGCTATCATCATAGTCATCGAAGTCACTTTTCCCATCATCGACGTCTTCGTCGATCACTTCAACATCGGCATCTGTGATTACTATGGGTCTAAGAATTGACTCATCGATGCCTTGTTTGGCTGACAAAATCAACGGTTCTGACGTTATGCAGAAAGATCCATTTGCCGTACGCAGTACTTCGCAACCTGCTTGGCCTTGACAGAGCCACTCCACGACTGCCATGAATCGAGAAAACCACTCGTGATTCCACCAGTTCCGGCATATCCGTTTTCGCCGCGATATGACTTTAGACCCTTCCAGTGGGCAACCATTCAGGTCTGTCAGGTGAAGACTAATAGAGACACGAACCATCAGTTGCCCAAGATCCGCTATCAAGCGAAAATTCGGTGCAAGGTGGTATTTGATTCGCTCTCTGTGCTCGCCTGATCTGAACGTTCTTTCTCCTATAGCACTGACATAGGTCTTCTTGCCGCCATATGTTGTGAATCGCAGGTGGTTCTCAGGCAAAAGTCCCTCGGGAAAATACGGGAGCGAGGACTTCGGGACAAGCTTCATACCTCCCTGCAGGCACTTGACGATAATGGCCTTACGTAGGATAGCAAGAGCAAGGTCTTCCATTCTAAGTCCGTCGAATTCGGGAACCTCTTGCCAAGAGACGGCCGTGGCAGAACGAACTGGCACATTCAGGTCAACCCCTGGCGGGCCAAATGCCCATATAACCATGGAGTTAGTAGGGCTGAAGAACGGCCAGTGCTCAGCGAGCTTCGGCAGAATAAGCTTTTCTTGGAGCTCGAATTTATGTAGAACGGTAGGCAGTTCCGTTACCGGCAGCACGTTCGCCCGGAGCGTCTCCTCTCTTTCCGATGGTTTAGCATGGACGGCCATCCAGTCTTGGACGTTGGCTCGA
>JAPLJQ010000015.1 GCA_026388495.1 Deltaproteobacteria bacterium
CAGAATATCCTGGAGCCTGCTGCGTGGGGCAAGGTTGTTTTTTATGGTCCCTTCATGGACGATTTCCGGGACGAAAGGGACTTTCTTGAAAAATCCGGCGCCGCGATAACGGTAAAAGACGGCGAAGAGCTATTGGACAGGATACTGAAAATCCTGTCTGATCCTGAAGGGCTGCTCAGGAGGGGAGAAAAGGGGCGCCGCGCTGTCGCTGAGAACATGGGGGCCGCAGAAAGGTATGCTGAGATGATCCGGCGGCACATCACACGCAAAGCGTAAATCAGAAGAAATCATGAACAAATTCAAAATTCTGACATCCCCGCCTATCCTGCCGCCCGCTTCAGGTACTCCTGCCATCGGACGTCCACCCATCTCTGAATCTGCCTGAGCTGTTCCATGCTCATCTTGCGGAAACGCCCCTGCCTTTCCACATAATTGACGACGGGAAGTTTGTTTCCCCGCTCCGCTATGGTTTTACTCCTGCCGGTAAAGCGGAATTTCCCGTTTTCGATCTCGAAGAGAACGACGATTCCTGTCTCGACGGCAAGTCTGCCGATCTTGACCGTATCCTTCGGAGGGTATGCCCAGCCCGGCGGACAGGGCGCGGCGATCTGGAGATAGCGCGTTCCCTTGATCCTCTTCGCTTTGACGAACTTATCATAGAGGTCGATGGGGTAGGAGGGGGATGCCGTGGCCAGATAAGGCAGGTCATGGGCCTCCATGATCCGCATCATGTCTTTCTTGTGTTGCTGTTTGGTCAATACCGGCGTTGTCGTCGTCAGGGCGCCCAAGGGTGTGGCGCTGGAACGCTGGGTGCCGGTGTTCATATAGCCCTCGTTGTCGTAGCAGACGAAGATGAAATCCGTTCCCCTCTCGGCGGCTCCGCTCAAGGCCTGAATGCCGATGTCATAGGTGCCGCCGTCTCCGGCGACAGCGACGACGGTGATATCCGTCCGGTTCAGGGCGTTCAAGCCGGCGACGAGCCCGGATGCGGACGCCGCCGTGCTGGCAAACGTGCAGTTCACGCAGGGAATGGTAACGGAGGTTATGGGATAAAGTCCGTGAAGAACGGTAAGGCAGCTTGCCGGTATGGTGAGGATGGTATTCTCGCGAAGCGCCTTCAGGACGTAGCGGTAAGCCAAAGACAGTCCACACCCCTGACAGGCCCGGTTACCCGGCAGCATGTATTCATGGATATTCACTTTATATAGATTTTCCGGCATCTTTCCTTACCCCGTGTAGCAGTTAAGCCATATCGATTTTGGTTCTGTATTCCCCGATGCAATTTCATCAAGGGAAGACCGGGTCGCCTCGGCAATCTCCCTGGCCTTCACGTCTCTCCCCCCCAAACCGCAGATATAATTGTGAATCGGCGCTTTGCTGCCGGTCCCGTAGAGTGCGGCCTTGATGTCCGAACAGAGCGCTCCCTCATTTCCGTAGCTGATATCTTTTTCGAAAATCAGGATGGCTTTCGCATGTCTGAAAGCCGCTTTGACTTCCTCCTTCGGAAAGGGTCTGAAAACCCTGATACCCACCACGCCCGCCTTGATCCCCTGATCCCTCAGGGCGTCCGCCGCCACCGTGGCTTCCGATGCCACGGACCCGATTCCCGCCAGAATAACCTCCGCATCATCCGTCTTGTATGTCCAGAGCATCCCGCTGTGGTCCCGGCCAAAAACATCCGCATAGTCCCGGCTTACGGCGGTGATCACATCCCGCGCATCTTCAAGGGATTTCTGAAGCTTGTATCGCATCTCCATGTATCCGTCGCAGAGGACGCCTTCCGCATTGAGCCTTCTCCATGGGAAGATAACCGGGTTGATGTTTTTCGGATTATCCGGGGAGACAATGGTATGGGGTTTGTACGGGGGCAAAAAATCGGTGACCAGATCGGCGTCGGGAATTTCAACGGGCATCATGGTATGAGACAGGACAAACCCGTCATAGCAGACCATCACCGGGATATAGACTTCCTCCGCTATCCGGTAGGCCTGAATGACCGTGTCGATGATCTCCTGGTTGTTCCGGCAGTATATCTGAATCCATCCCGTGTCCCTCTGGGCACTGGAGTCCTGCTGCTCGTTGAATATGGACCAGGGGGCGCCGACGCCGCGATTGGCGCAGCAAAGCACAATGGGCAATCTGGAACCGGCGGCCCAGTGAAGCTGTTCATGCATGTAAAGGAGCCCGTGTGAGCTGGTTGCGGTGAAAACCCTCGCGCCCACCGTGGATGCGGAAATGCAGACCGTGAGTGCGGAATGTTCGCTTTCCACCCGGATGAACTCGGCCTTGAGTTCGCCCGATTCGATATATTGTGAAAGGGTTTCCGGAATAGACGTTGAGGGAGTAATGGGATAGGCGGCAACAACCTGAACATGGCTGAGTTTTACCGCAATGGCCGCAGCCGAATTGCCGGTCATGATTTGCACGTCAGCCATTTTTCGCCCCCTCGTTCACCATGGTGATCGCTTTGCCGGGACACTCCTCTGCGCAGACGCCGCAGCCCTTGCAGTATGTAAGATCGATCTCTATGGGAATGGTCGCCTTGATCACGCCTTCCGGACAGTAGAGCCAGCACAGGAAACACGCTGCCTTTTTTTTGATGGAGGGGATACACTTTGAAGGATCGTGCACCGGCCTCATGTCCCTCCAGTCACCTGTTTTTCCCGCCTCTCCGATAGCGGGACCGCACATGGCGGAAATGTTGTCGTCTTTTTTTTCCATATCACACATCCCTATTTACCTATTTTCCTCATCGTGGTTTCTTCAAAGGCGGTCCGCAGGGCCAGGATATTGGTTTCGGCCACGCCTCCGGACAGCTTGTGTTTCAATCCCTTTTCTATGAATTCGAGGGATACAAGACCGGTTGCCCTGGAAAATGCTCCGAGGAGCGGCGTATTGATGATGGGCGCTCCTTCCTTGACGAGATGGTATCTGAGAGCGATTCCCGCCGCATCCACCGTGGCGACGTTATGGCATCCGTTGATGTCCACCTGATCCGCCGCCGCCGGGGTATTAATGATGATCCATCCGCCTTTCTTCAGGCTTCCCAGAATATTGATGGTGTTCATCAGGGATACATCGAGCACCACGGCCACATCGGCCTGTTCAATCTGGGAAAATGTTCGGATCGGTTCATCGGATATTCTCGTTGAAGCCGTGAGTGGCGCCCCCCTTCTTTCCGGGCCGAAAGTCGGTACGGAGGTTACTCCCTTAAACCCCTGAAAATAGGCTGATTCAGCCAGAATCTGAGCCGCGACCACCACGCCCTGACCACCCCTTCCATGCCAGATGACTTCATACATACCGTCTTCCTTATCACGTTCCATA
>JAPLJQ010000127.1 GCA_026388495.1 Deltaproteobacteria bacterium
AGAAGAACACCTTTCAGGCGAAGTTATGGCTTGACAGTTAAAGACCACATCCTGTAGTTCTATCAGCGAAAGGCAAAAGCTTTCTGATGACGTTGTTTCGCCGATGGTGATGTAAATTACTTTGAAAGGTTTATGGAATCATATGAATATTATAGTTTCCGGGTCGCTGGCCTATGACAGAATTATGGATTTTCCGGGATATTTTTCGGATCATATCCTTCCCGACAAGATTCATGTTTTAAACGTCTGCTTCCAGGTGAACGGCATGAAGGAAAAATACGGCGGTACAGCAGGCAATATTGCCTACGCCCTCACCCTGATGGGAGAAAAACCCCTTATATCCGCTACGATCGGCCATGATTATCACAGGTACATCGAATGGCTGTTGAAGATCGGGATATCTACTGCAGAGATCAAAATTATGGAAGATGAATTCACTGCATGCGCTTACATAACCACAGACAGGGCTGACAACCAGATCACCGGATTTAACCCTGGGGCTATGAAATATTCTTCCGGCCTTGACTTCGAAAAAATCGATCCTGATGAGACGATACTTATCATTTCTCCCGGTAATCTTGATGATATGGTGAACTACCCGCACCTTTGTAAGTCCAGGGGGATAGGTTATATTTTTGACCCGGGGCAATCATTGCCCGTGCTGAATGCGAAAAACCTTGTAGAGGCTATTGAGGGGTGCCGGATACTGATTTCCAATGACTATGAGCTTGATATGATCGTGAATAAAACAGGGTTAAGCAGAGAAAGTTTAATCGGGAAGGCAACGACAATTATTGTCACCCTGGGAGAGCTCGGATCTCAGATCTTAACATTAAGTGGGGAAATAAACATTCCCGCTGTTAAGCCAAAGAAAGTTGATGATCCGACAGGCGCCGGCGATTCTTACAGAGGCGGATTGATCAGCGGTCTGGTGCGGGGAATGAACATCGAACAGTCTGCAAAGATGGGCAGTGTATGCGCCTCCTTTGCCGTGGAGTGTTATGGTACTCAGGAATACACTTTCAGTCCCGAAGAATTTAACGAGAGGTTTAACGGGACCTTTTGAAAAGGCCTGTTGAACGTATTGCTTCAATAGTGGCACTTGCCTGCTGATAACACAGAACAATAATCATCATAAGGAACAGACGCAATGGGATCGGTTATGAATGATGACGTCTATTACAAGTTATCCAGGGTGCTTGATACCCTGCCAAACGGCTTTCCTTCAACTGAAGGAGGCGTGGAAATTAAACTGCTGAAAAAGATTTTTACTTTGGAACAAGCTGACCTTTTTTGTGACATGAGGTTGACATTTGAGACGGTTGAAGAAATCGCCAAGCGCACCGGGCGATCCTTGGAAGGCCTGGAAGACAGGTTAATTTCCATGTGGAAAATGGGACAGCTTTTTATGATTAAGCTGGGAGAACCGCGATTTTTTAAGATGCTGCCCTGGGTATTTGGAATCTATGAGTTTCAGCTTGGCCGAATAGACAGGGAGTTTGCAGAATTGAATGATGAATATGGGCCTGTCTATGCAAAGCAATTTTTTTCAAAAACGCCACAACTGATGCAAGTGCTGCCAATAGAAGAAAAGATCACTTTGCAACAGGAAGCCCTGCCTTATGAAAAGGTTTCAACGATTATCGAAAATGGTCAATCTTTTCTTGTCAATGAATGCATCTGTAAAAAGGAACGAGGCCTTCTCGACAATCCCTAGTAATAGACCCGTAGAAGTCTGTCTGGCTATTGCGCCGATACCCGGTGTGTTCGATAAATCCCCCCTTGGAACCATAATTTCAAAAGATGAGGCCTATGCATTACTGCGCAAAACCGAGAAAGAAGGCCTTGTGCACCTTACCGGCAATGTCCAGGTCGGGCAGATTTATATCTGCAACTGTTGCAAATGTTGCTGCGGCGTTCTCAGGGCTATTAATGAATTTGGTATCCCCGCCTCAATGGTCATCAATTCACATTATTACGCCGAGATTGATTCAGAGGCATGTATCGGTTGCGGTGTTTGTGCAAATGAGCGCTGTCAGGTTGACGCCATTGAAGAAAAAGAAGAATCATTCAAGATTATTCAGGACAGATGTATCGGTTGCGGCCTTTGCATAACCACCTGTCCCGTGGGAGCCATCCAACTGGTTCATAAAAACCCGGAGCAATCATTGACGCCACCTTTTAATGAGGATATTTGGCTTGAGGAACGGGGGCGGTTGCGAGGCGTAGATTTCACTGCTTATAAATAGACATTCCCAACCGGAGCATACCGGAATTGGATCATCAGTTGCTTATTCGGTTCAGACTGGACATTCTCGTAAAAAGTCGAATTTAACCTCAATTTGTCATTTCCGCGAAAGCGGGAATCCAGTTATTTAGATATGGGGGGTTGCTTCCGCTTTTATCCACAAACTGATCCATCCGAGAAGCCAAAATCGAGCAAATACCCGGTATGAAAATGGAGGGTATGCTCGTTAATTGATTAAGGATAACAACAAGTTAAGGCAGTTCGCGCGGCGAACTCGTATCTCTTATACGGTAAAGCCGATAAGTAATAGGGATTTTAAATTCTTATACAAATTACCGTAATTTCGTACATATCCGCTTTAAATGTGACTCTGACAA
>JAPLJQ010000199.1 GCA_026388495.1 Deltaproteobacteria bacterium
ACAAAGGCGTCAGTTTCTATGATATTCTGAAGCTTTTTTTTCTCCTGTTCCCATCCTTTTTGATATTTACAATTCCCATATCCCTTCTTGTCTCCATACTAATAGGTCTTGGCAGGTTGTCCTCTGACAATGAAATAACCATTTTCAAGGCTTCAGGAGTCAGTCTGTATCAGATGTTGTATCCTGTCGCCTTGGCCGCCTTAATTGCCTTTGTTTTGACGACCATAACCACTTTTTATCTGGTACCCCAGAGCAAATTTGCCACAAAGAATCTTCTATTTACCGTGGCAAAGAAAAAAGCCAGCGTCGGCATCAGGGAAAAGGTATTTAATGATGATTTCAAAGGAATTCTTCTGTACGCGGAAAGCATTCCCGTCCACGGAAGTTACATGGAAGGTGTGATCATTTCCGACACCAGAATCATTAAGGAGCCAAGCACAATTATTGCCAAGAAGGCATACCTCGTTTCAGATCCCAAGCTGATGACGATCACCCTGAGGCTTGAAAACGGTAGCACTCATATCGTCGATCCGAAGATGAAAAATTATAGGAGAATGGATTTCCGTTTCTATGATGTCAATCTTGACTCTGAATCCTCCGTTGCCGAAGAACATAAGCTCAAGACAAAGTCCAGTTCCGAGTTGACGATCTGGGAAATTTCTGAAAAGCTAAAAAGTGGCGGGCTTGATAAAAATGTTTTACGTGAACTTGCTGTTGAAATGAATAAGAATATCGCTCTGCCAATATCCTGCATTGTTATGGGCATTCTGGGAATTCCTTTAGGTATCAGATCGCACCGGGCAGTAAGATCAAGGGGATTTACGATAGGGCTCATTATCGTGCTGATTTATTATTTTCTGATCCTCGGAGGTGAAACCCTGACGGAAACGAGCGGTCTCCCGCCGTTCGTTGGAATCTGGACGCCAAATTTTATCTTCGGGATTTTAGCTATTTATCTTTTTATCAGGGCGGCTAACGATAAGCCCGTTGAAGTGCCTTCCCTTCGCGATATTCTAAATAAAATTGCCCGTATGGCAGGCGGTTTTCGCTCATGACCATTTTGGATCGATATGTAACAAAAGAATATGTAAAATTGTTTTTCCTGATTATGGTGTCGTTTACGGCGCTTTTTTTGATTATCGATCTTTTTGAGAGAATGAGGATGTTCCTTAGCAACCATGCTACTCTTTCTCAGATGGTATCCTATCTGATCTTTATGATACCTCTGATCATCTCCCAAGCCATACCTGTTGCTGTCCTTCTCGCTTCTCTTATCACCTTCAGCCATCTCTCAAAATACAGTGAGATTCTTGCCATGAAGGCAAATGGTATCAGCCTCTACAGAACATCCTTTCCTGTCATCATCATTGCCTTTATCATTTGTATTCTATCTTTTCTTTTCAACGAATACATCACACCCTATACCAACGATAAGGCGGATTACATAAAGCTCATTGAGATTGAAAAGCAAAAACCTCTTGGAAGTTTCAAGCAGAATCAGATCTGGTACAGAGGGACAAACGGCATATATAATTTCAAGATGTTCGATCCCGTTACAAACTCTTTAAATGGGATCACCATTAACTATTTGGATAAACACTTCGTGTTAAATATGCGGATCGACGCCGAAACGGCGCGGTGGGAAAACAATCAGTGGGTTTTTTATAATCTTATGATCACTAGATTTCAGCCCAGGCAATTTCCCTTTGTTGAGTGGGTATCGACAAAGGTGATCGACCTGCCTGAAAAACCCATTGATTTTACCTCTGTCCAGAAAGAAGCGAGCAAGATGAGTTACATGGAATTAAGGCGATATATCAAGAAAATACAAGCGGAAGGATATGATGCTACACGATATCTTGTTGACATGCATGGAAAGGTTGCCTTCACCCTGGTCAGCATGATCCTCGTCATTATAGGAATTTCGTTTTCACTTATGAAAACGGAGCGGAGCGGGGGAATCATGCAGTGTATCGGGGTGGGGATCGTTATCGGATTTTCTTACTGGGTTGTTCATGCTCTCTTCATGTCCCTTGGCCGTTCCGGAACAATCCCGCCTGTCCTGTCCGCCTGGATTGCCAACCTCATTTTGGGCGCAATCTCCATCGTCATGTATCTTCGAGTCAAAACTTAAAAATCAGGGATTAGGGAATAGCTATCCGTTTTAGCGAAGTATGTATGGCTATCCCCTCATCCCTGACCGTTGGTCACTGATTAATATCGGTAATACTCCGGTTTGAATGGTCCATCCATGGGAATGCCCAGATAATCCGCCTGCTGTTTTGTCAATGTTGTCAGTTTTGCCCCGAGTCGAGCCAGATGAAGCCTTGCCACCTCTTCATCAAGTTTCTTCGGCAGGGTATAAACACCGGACTTGTATTTCCTTGTTGCCAGTTCAATCTGGGCGAGACACTGATTTGTAAAACTGTTGCTCATGACAAAACTGGGATGACCGGTTGCACAGCCGAGATTCACGAGTCTACCCTCGGCAAGGACGACAATGGAGCGACCGGATTTTAGCGTCCATTTATCTACCTGGGGTTTGATATTCATCTTTTTGCAGAATTTATTTTTTTCAAGATACTGCATATCTACTTCGCTATCGAAATGACCGATATTGCAAACAATTGCCTCATCCTTCATCTTTTCCATCTGCTTTCCCGAAATGACGTTGAAGCAACCCGTCGCCGTAATAAAAATATCCGCCTCCGAAACAACCTCTTCCAGGGTTTTTACTTCATATCCTTCCATGGCCGCCTGGAGAGCACAAATCGGGTCTATTTCGGTGATAATGACACGGGCTCCAAACCCCCGCATGGACTGAGCAGACCCTTTTCCGACATCTCCATAGCCGCATACAACGACCTTTTTCCCTGCCAGCATGATATCTGTCGCCCGTTTTATTCCGTCTACAAGGGATTCCCGGCACCCATACAAATTGTCGAATTTCGATTTTGTTACGGAATCATTGACGTTTATAGCCGGGAATAAAAGCTCTCCTTTATCCGCCATCTGATAAAGTCTGCAAACGCCAGTCGTTGTTTCTTCAGAAACACCTATAATCTCCGAGGCCATATTATGCCAGTGCTGAGGATCCCGCTTCAGACTTCGCCCTATCCGGTCCATTATGATCCGAAACTCCCGGTGTTCATAATCTTTCTCCAGCAATTTCGGGTTGTTTTCAATTTTGACGCCTTCATGGATGAAAAGGGTCGCATCGCCGCCGTCATCAACGATCAGATGAGGTCCGGAACCGTCAGGCCAAGTCAGGGCCTGCTCCGTGCACCACCAGTATTCTTCAAGGGATTCTCCCTTCCAGGCAAAGACGGCAGCCGACCCGGCTTTCGCTATGGCAGCAGCGGCATGATCCTGTGTCGAAAATATATTGCAGGAAGCCCATCGTAGATCGGCGCCAAGCTCTTTCAGCGTCTCTATGAGCATTGCCGTCTGAATGGTCATATGAAGACTTCCCATGACCCTTAATCCCTTCAAAGGTTTCCTTCGACCATATTTTTCACGCACAGCCATCAACCCGGGCATTTCATTTTTTGAAAGGTCAATTTCTTTTCGGCCCCACTGGGCAAGGCTGATATCAGCAACTTTATATTTTAATTTCTTATCCAACTTTAGATATTTCATCTGATCCTCCATAAGGATTTTATATGGATACGGCCCGTTTTAACGCTTCCACCATATCTGTCTTTTCCCATTCATAGTCATCGAGGAAAAGGGTTTTGGGCAATTTTCTGTATGTATTTCCATTCAATAGATCAAACTTCTCTATCAAACCCCTCGGTGACAAATCAAAATACTCCTCAATGATAACGGCCAGTTTATTATTAGAAATGACCCCTGTCCCAAAAGTATTAACATAAATGGAAATGGGTCTTGCGATACCGATCGCATAGGCGAGTTGAATGGCACATTTTTTTGCAAGCCCCGAAGCAACGATGTTCTTGGAAACGTATCTGGCTCCCAGGGCCGCGGAACAATCAACTTTTTCAGGCGATTTGTTTACGATCGCCCCACCCCCGATTTGAGCACCCGGATATCCGCCATACAGCTGGACCACTAGCTTTCGACCCGTTACTCCCGAATCGGCGGCGCTGCATGAATTAATGGACTGCCATTCCCCGGTAGGATTGAATAGAAATACCGTTTTTTCATCTACCCAATCCTTCAGGCAATCCATGGCAATTTGTCTCGCCTGCGGCTCTATCCCGGTTTTCGACCCGTCAGAAACCTCTCGATAATCAATCGCATTCGACATGAGAACCGTAGCCGCCCGCAAGGGCAACCCATCGTCACTGTATTCAACGGTCACCTGTCCCTTACCATCGGGTGCGAATATCGCTTTCCCGCAGTTTTCAAACGCCCGCATCATTCTGTTTGCCAGTACGTAAGGAAGGGGGAGCAATTCATGCGTCTCGTCGCAGGCAAACCCGTAAATAATTCCTTGATCTCCTGCACCAATTTCCTTATATTTTCCAAGATCTGCCCGCGTACCGATATTGATATCCGGCGATTGCGGGATTATTGTATTGAGAATACCCATTGAATTCCCGTTGAGTCCTAAACGATAATCACAGTAACCGAGAGCAAGAACTGTTGCCCGAATTATCTTTTCTATATCCACATAAACGCGGGTGGCAACCTCTCCACCTACGATACAAATACCTTTTCCAAGGAATACTTCTATGCCGCAGTGGGGCATGTTTTCCACATTCATACCGATTTTATGCTCCGCATCGAGAATTGCCGCAATAATATTAGCTGCAATTGAATCGCACACGATATCCGGATGTCCAACTTTTACGCTTTCAGATGTTATTTGCATATGCTTCTCCTTTTATAATTACTCTATTTTGTATTATTATTTGAAACTGCTAATTTTTCTCTTCTCTTCAAGCGGTCCGACGCCGTCACAATACCGACGGAAATGATATAGGTCAATGCTTCTTCTACCGACATGTCAACCTGAATCAGATCATCCTCCGGCAAAATTACAAGATATCCTGATGTTGGATTGGGTGTCGTCGGTAAAAATACGCTGATACCATTCTGCCCTACTTTTGATCGAATCTCCGGCCCCGGCATGCCCGTTACGAAACCGAGCGTATATATACCTTTCCTGAGAAACTCTACCAGGACGACTTTTTTGAAACTGCTACGCCTGTCCGTAAACATACTGTCAGAAACCTGTTTGATTGACTGGTAGATACTCCTTACAAAAGGAATCTTATCCACAAGATCTTCGCCGGAGCTTACAATTTTATAGCCAAAATAACTTTTCGTTAAAAGTCCGCATATAAATATCAAAATGACGGTAACAATAACGCCCAGCCCCGGTATCCGAAACCCGAGCAATACTTCCGGCTGATATCTTATGGGGACAATTTTCAAAAGATTATCCATCGTGTCAATGAGGAAAACAAGAATGTAGAAGGTCAGACCTATGGGAATGATGACAGCAAGTCCCGTAATAAATATCTTTTTAAATTTGATTTTCAAGTTCTGCCAGACCCTTTATTCCATGTTAAAAAACGCAAGAATAGATAACAGAAAACCTTTGTCAATTCAATTAGAAAAAAATGGGCAAAGTGCGCACATGCACCCCGCCCCTGCTTTGTTGTTCCGTTCCTTACCGGTAGGTTACGTCAGAGTTTTGATTCTGTTTCGTTCGTCAAGAAAAACGCATTTAGGTGACCATTTCTTAATCGATTGGTCATCAATTATGGCATAGCTTGCAATGATGACGATGTCGCCCTTGGAAGCTTTCCAGGCCGCAGCTCCGTTGACGCATATAACGCCTGAATCCCTCTTGCCTTTTATGACATAGGTGGAAAATCTTTCGCCGTTCGAGACATTGTAAATATTCACTTTTTCATAAGGCAGGATATCCGCAGCATCCATCAGCGTCTCATCGATCGTTATACTTCCTTCATAATGCAGATCAGCATCTGTTACGGCAGCCCTGTGAATTTTTGATTTTAACATAAATCTTTGCATGCTGAATTTACCTTTCTCTCCGAAGAAAATATTCTTCCAGCATTTTATATGGGGAGAATATCTCCGAACACATAATTATCTATCAGTCTTGTCGAACCTATCCTGACGGCAAGAGCCAGAACCGCATCTCCCTCAATTTGGTCAATATTTTCAAGGGTAGTTGCGTCACAGATTTTTGTATAATCTACCCTCGTATATGCATGTCCTTCAATGTATTTCTTTACTTCATGCAGGATCACGGCAGCGTTTCGTTCTCCAATTTCATACATGTCCTTTGCCAACTTCAGGGAACGGCTGAGACTTAGGGCTGATTTTCTTTCTTCTTCCTTGAGATAGACGTTCCTCGAACTCATTGCCAGACCATCTGCTTCTCTTGCCGTCGGCATTCCGACGATCTCAATGCCCATATTCAGATCTTGCACCATCTGCTTAATGGCAACAA
>JAPLJQ010000391.1 GCA_026388495.1 Deltaproteobacteria bacterium
ATGGAAATTGAGTGAGGGTAATGAAGATATACAAAATCGGTTTGTCAGAGAACTCGGGATTACGCCCATTTTATCCAGGATTCTGACGACCCGTCATATTCTGACACCCGAGGATGCCCACAGGTATCTATCTCCGTCTCTGAATGACCTTCACAACCCCTTTCTGATGAAGGATATGCATCAGGGCGTTCAGAGAATGATCAAAGCCATCCATTGCCCGGAGAAAGTAGGCATTTATGGCGACTATGATGCTGATGGTATTACCTCCGTTGTTATTCTTGTTAAATTCCTTCGTGATATGGGACATAATGTTGCTTATTACATACCTGACCGAATTCAAGAAGGATATGGTCTAAACAGACCTGCTATAGATAAATTTAATGCTGAAGGCATAAAGTTGATGGTAACTGTCGATTGCGGAGTTTCAGACCACGAACAAATATCCCATGCGAAATCTGTTGGAATGGATGTTATCGTTTTAGATCATCATGAGGTTCCGAATACGATTCCCGATGCAGTTGCCGTCATTAATCAGAATCGCAAGGATTGTAGATTCCCCTTTAAGAATCTTGCTGCTGTAGGTATTGTCTTTAATTTTCTCATTGCGTTGAGAGGATCTCTTCGTAAAGAAGGTTTCTGGAACAACAGGCGGTATCCAAATTTGCGAGAATATCTGGATCTTGTTGCACTTGGAACCATCGGAGATATTTCGCCCCTGGTTGATGAGAACCGAATATTTGCCAAAGTCGGTCTTGATTTGATTACAGAGGGGAAGAGAGTGGGAATAAAAGCTCTTAAGGAGGTATGCAGCATTGAGAACCAGATCATCGATTCTGGCAAAGCATCCTTTTGCCTTATACCGAGAATCAATGCAGCGGGACGGATTGCTTCCGCTATAGAGGCAGTTCAACTTCTATTAACAGATGACATGGATGAGGCAAGAAAAATTGCGAATCGACTGGAGATGTACAACCGTAAACGACAATTCATGGAAAAAACCATATTAAGTGAAATTCTTGATGAAATAGAAACAACCATTAATCCTGAAAAGATGGGGGCTCTTGTTTTTGCGTCCGATAAATGGCATCCGGGAGTTATCGGCATTGTTGCCTCAAGACTGGTGGATCGATATTACCGTCCTGCCATCTTGATCAGCCTGAGGGATGGGATTGGCAAAGGCTCCGGAAGAAGTGTAGCGGATTTTAACATTTATCAAGGCTTGAAGAAATGTGATTCTTTGCTGCTGTCTTATGGCGGGCACCGTTATGCCGCCGGCATCTCAATCAGGGAAGAGAACATAAAGGATTTCGCGGCCCTTCTTGAACAGGTCATTGGAGAAGAGATGGATGTATCTGATTTTGTATCGCATACCATTATTGATGCACAATGCGATCTTCATGAAATTAATCATGATCTCCTGTCTCAGGTCGGTATGCTTGCACCTTTTGGAAGTAGAAATCCTGAGCCAGTTCTATGTGTGAGGAATATACATGTTACGTCGAAGACAGTTGTGGGCAATAATCACCTGCGGATGCGGGTATCCGGGGATGGGTTATCCATCAATTCCATCTGGTTTAGTAAGGGTCATTTTATCCATTCTCTCTCAGGAGGGGCTGTGGACATCGCATTTACTCCCCAAATCACAAACTGGAACGGTAGCTCCGATATTCAACTTAAACTGAAAGACATGTCGGTAACAGTAAATTAGTATAGTTAACACACAATGAACGGAGCTTTCCGAGGAAGAGGCATCACGTCCATTTTCTCAGGTCGACTATCAACGGCTCATCCTCCTTGATCGTACCCTGTTCTACGAATAACAACTTGTCAATCTTGACCGTACATACGTCCTTGAAGTAATCTCTGATTTCCATTTCAAGAGAATGATAATCCCCTTGTGACTGCGTCGGTTCCAC
>JAPLJQ010000608.1 GCA_026388495.1 Deltaproteobacteria bacterium
CGGTATTTTTAGGATATCATACATATAATCTCTTAAAAATAATGGTTAAGCAATTTAATAGCTATCTTCCTGAAGGCGAGCTTTTGCCATCCATGCCGAACGTACAACACTTCCTTCCGTAATCCTTAGATAATTTTCCCTGTCGGGTAATTCTCCCTTGAATTGCCCTGCTTTTTATATTAATCAGTGGCTGTCCCCAATTATCCTGAGGGCATGCTCGTTAATTGATCAATGATAACAACAAGTTAAAGCAGCTCGCGCGGCGAACTCGTATCTCTTATACGGTAACGCCGATGAGCAATAGGGAGTTTAAATTCTTATACAAATTACCGTAATTTCGTACATATCCGCTTTAAATGTGACTCTGACAAGCATATTATGTATATTAATTGTGGATCATCAGGTTCTTGCGTACTTATGCTCTGCAATTGACGATATTTAACAAATATGCGGAGTTATTGCTGGTAATAGTTACATTTGCAAGTCCGGTTCTATGAACCAACGATACATGGTTGAAATACTTTGTTATCGCATCTGTATCCTGCCCGCGAAGCAATAGATATTGAATCAATCTTCATAATTCCGCTGAAGCGCCCTGGGTGTTTTCCTTTTCCGATGCTTGACTGATGATATTCGTGCAAATGTATTGAAATCTCCGTGAATCGCTTCTTTAATCTCAATTTCAAGCCGCATATTGATGATGAGTTCGTAAAATGTCGTTATTCCGGCCCCCGACAAGTACTTTCGAGGGCAGGCTCCAGCCGGAATCCAGAGTAAATGCAACTACTGGAAAGAACTGGATTCCGGATCAAGAGACTGTGTCACAATAGGGGAAAATGTCATTCCGAACGAATGTGAGGAATCTTAAGACTTTGAAATTATTAGAATCAAGATTTCTCGCTTCGCTTCGAAATGACACGAATCTTAAGACTTTGAAATTATTAGAATCAAGATTTCTCGCTTCGCTTCGAAATGACACGAAAATGAATTGTGACACAGTCTCCAAGTCCGAAATGACAAAGTAAGGATTTTCGGACTTTTTACGAGTACGTCACTGATGGGCCAATCGGACTCTTTTACAAAGCGGCGGCTTTGGGGAGAAATCGAAGAGCAGTTCTGTGCACAGAACTAACTTAAATATATGATATAATAAATGAACTGACGACACCACCGACCATTTTCATGCCAGGTTTTTGCCCGTTTTCGGCTCCCCGGATTCTTCGTTCCGAGATCTGTTTCCGTCTTCCGGCGGGGCTGTCAATGGGAATGAAAAGTGTACCATTATGGAAGCAAGGTAGGCAAAACAACGGCCTGAACGCGGACAAGTTCCGGCGAATTTCTTTTTTACTTATCACGCCCTCTTAATTCAAAAAATAATGCTGGTGAGTGAAATATTATGAAGATTTACGATTGAAATGATTGATCCACATGGCCTGAAATCAGAGGAGGCTTTAAGTCACATGTTGGATGGATTTGTTCTAACATCTCAATATTTATATATCATAGTGATCCCTGTGAACAGCAGGACGATACCGATGGTGGTGAATGCCAGGTCTATCCATTTGATCCAATTCGGAGCAGCTTGGGCTTCGTTACGCAAAACTCCCCATGACCAGAAACTACCAAAGGCCACGATGATAGCAAAAATCATATGTGCGAGGTGTCCTGTCATGTAAAACAGGACCGCCGCGACAGCACTTATCAGTACGGAAAGAAATCCCATAGTTTTTGTTTCCTTTCTTATTCCAACAATGAAGAAGTCCGAATTCAGAAGGAGGTCAAAATAGCCCGCGGCACCGGCGTAGATGGCCCTCTCTATCGGGCTGCGTCGCCTCTCAGGTAGGCGTCCTCGCCCGTGAGCCAGTCCTCCCGCGGCGGCGTGAAGATGTCGTAGGCCACCAGGGCTTCCACGGCTTCCGCGGTGTGCACAACGTTGCCTGGGATGAAGATCATCTCGCAGGGGCCCACATCGACGGTCCGGCCATCGATGTGGAACCGCCACTTCCCGCTGAACACCCACGTGGTCTGCTCGTTCTCGTGGGCGTGCAGCGGCACCACATATCCCTTGTCAACCTCCGTGAGGGCGATCATCAGCTTGCCGTCCCACGCGAGCTTGCGCCGGAAGTGCTCGTTGACGTGCTCGTAGGGAATGTCATCCCAGCGGATGTGCTTCATGTGTGTCGCTCGGTGTCGCTTCAATTATTATTGATAAGTTCTTTTTCGTGGGGGTAGTATACGAAGAACATTCTTGTGCGTCAATGGAATATGGAATAATGACCACAAAATATGGGGTATCGGTGATCATTACCAAGAGAAACCATGTATAATTTCACTTGAGAGTCTTTTGAGACTCATGAGAGGTACTGAAAAGACCCTCGGAAGGGAGATCAATCCATCTTTGTACAGTGTGAAAGAATATAAGAGCAGAATGAAAAAGAAAGACCCGTTTATTGTTCGGGTAATGAATGAACCGAGAATCATGATCATGGGAGATGATGATGGGCTACAAGGAATTGCTGGCTAAAAATCTGATAAAGCCTTTCAAGGCCAAAGATCAGCAGATCAAGAAACAAATGGAGCTTGCGGGCAGGGATCTGAAAGCGGCTACACAAACGCTTTCCCCCAAAATCACGACTTAGCTAGGATCTCCCTAATCACCCAGAATAATCTCCCTCTATGGTTAATTGAAAAATGGATAAAATTAAACAACAGGAAAGAATCCCCATAGGAATTTTGTCAAGCAAAAATCATGAATAGACACCTTTGCGGTGTCCGATGTTGACGACTATAATTACAAGCTGTTGGTTATCGATCTTACTGATGATCCGGTAATCACCTACGCGGTATTTCCAGTACTTTCCAAGCTCAGGGCCTTTGAGTGGCCCCCCAATACTACGGGGATCATCAATGGGCTGTATTCTGGCATATAAAAACTTGAGTATACGGCGAACTACCTGATGATCCAGGGCAGCAAGGTCTCTTTCAGCTTGCGGCATGAATTCAATCTTCCATGCCATATTTGCTCACCAGCTCGTCAAGAGATATCGTTTTAGCTTGGTCATAGGTCTTAATACGTTCTTCAGCCAGGTAGTAATCTTCAAGATCATCGATGTATGAAACAATCGCTTCCCGAACGTAATGAGTTTTAGTCCGTCCTGTAAGATTGGAAAGCTTGGTAAGACGATTTTCAATCTCTGACGGTAAACGAACGGCTATCATTTTTTTATCCTCCTTGGTATACATGTATATCAAGAATCGGAGGTAATGGCAAGAAGTATTCTTTTTTCAGAGCTAAATAAACTTGCAATTTTGAGAGGAAGAATTTTCGGGTGATCGATGGTGTTTGCTACTTTTTTATCTCTCTTGTTTTCCTTTTCATAGTAGATGTGCACGAGCCAGTCATTATTGATGTTTTATCGCAATCAGTCATATTGATAACAATAAAAAATGGGTAAAGGATGGGTAAAAATAACCCGACAACGAAAAAGGGGCTAACCTTGACTCGGCTAACCCCTTTTATTTATTGGCTCCCCAGCGCGGACTCGAACCACGGACATGGTGGTTAACAGCCACCCGCTCTACCGACTGAGCTACTGGGGAACGTTCGGCTTCAATGACACGTCCATATTATAAGACCATTTTAAAGTCAACTGTAGTCTTACAAATTGCGCCATACAATTGAAAACATCTTGATTAAAAACGTCAAAATAGGTATTCAATTCCCATTCAGGCTGGGCTTTATAATACAATATCGTTTTCTTGTCAATAAATGTTGGAGGCCGTTTTGCATTCTTTTTCACGAGGGATGAAGATTTCTGTCTATTTTATGTACAAAAACTTTAATTCAGCAACTGGTGAGGGTTTATGAAAGATTTCTATAAAGCCGTTAAAGTCAGTGATCATGT